>JAJYWW010000140.1 GCA_021791295.1 bacterium
TATAAAATTATCTATGGATAGAGGGATAATTTTTTGTTTTTTACCTTCATATTCATATTTTATTGCCATCCAGAAAGTGTTTATCGTATCACGATGTATTTTTGGGGCAATAAATAAACAAAAAGTGTTTTTATCATTATGTTTATTTTCAAAATCCCGCAGATGCCTCATCACAGGCTGTCCTTCGTAATACCATTGATTGCGTCCGGTTAACATCGTAACCTCGCAGATTGCGTTGTGTTGTCCGTAAAAACATTCAATATCCGGCATATTTCCGGGTGCGGTAAAGGTCGGCTCGTTATCGTCTCCTACCGGATAATTAGGTTTTATTTCTATAGCATCATTTAAAGCGTTGAGTCCGAGTGAAATAAGTTTTTCAAGTAAAATAGACTTATTATCGGACTTGTTTATGTTTTTTAATTCTTCAATATATTTTTTAATTTGTTCGATTTCCTGTGATTTTAGATAATTTTCTTTTTCTTGAAGTTGTCTTCGATAAACTCTTAAATCGTCGATAATTTTTTTAATACTTTCTTTGTTCAATTTTTTTAAATCGGGAAATGATTTTCGAGGCAGTTTTAATCTTTTTTCAAGCGGTATTATTTCTTCTAACAATTTATTCGATATTTCGTAAAGTTCTTTTATGTTTTCCCATGGCAATTCCGGTTTAGAATTATCGGAGATATAGCCATGGTAATATTCTTTGGATTCAAAAATTTGAGATTTAGCGTTATCCAAATTTAATAATTTTTTTATTTCGATGGATCTTCTAGGTTCCAAATCGATATAATAGCCTCCGCCTCTGATATAAATATAACGCGTAAGACGAAAATATCTTATTGCGTTGTCTCCGTAATCTTTAAGATTATTTAATAATTTGTTTATTTCTTTATTACTCGAAGTTCCTAGGAATTCAGCTGCAAATTCACCTCGGTATTTATTAAAAATATCTATTTTTTGCTGATTACTTTTACCCTCAAGTTTTTTTCTAAGAGCAATAATTTTTTCCGCATATGGGTCTATATCTTTGTAATTAATAAGGGCGGGGCATAATAAAGAGAATTCACTCCTGCTGATACCTTTTTCGCTTTTTCCTATCGCCGCATATTTCTCATTAACACGGCGGATAAGATGTAAAACTCCTATGAAAGGTTTTATATCGTATCCTTCTTTATAACTGTAGTCATCGCTGTCGGGATTAGGTATTTGCCATTTTAAAAAACTTTTAAAAAATATTTCTCCGATGTCGAATTGTTCATTTAAAAAAAGCTTTCCTAAATCGGTGATGACGATTTTTCCGTCTTTTATTATAGCGAACCCGAATTTTTTTAGCGGGTTTATGGATTGCCTGCCTCTCATCGGAGAGTCTTTATATTTTTTAGATTCGAATATTTCTTCTGCCTTATCGAAAGAAATATCTTTTTGAGGATTGTCTATTAAGTCGATGTTATTTTGAGATATTCCTTTGTAAAATTGATTGCTTCTGTAACCGTATAATCTTTCTTTGATAAGAAGAATCTGGTATTTTTTTTGATTTTCGATGTTCCATTCATGATTTTCAAGCTGGTTTAAGACTTTTAAAAAGTCTCTTAATCTTTCAGGGTTTCTTAGGGTTGTAGTAATAGACCAAGGTTTTTTCATAAATTTATTGATTTTTTATTTTACTTTGCAGTAAAAAATTCTTTCAATGTTTCCTGTATCGAAGCTTTTACCCGTACTAAACGCTTTGAATTTTCGTTCAAAAATTTCTACACTGCCTTTATTTTCTAATGTGTGTATAATTTTATCGTCATTTATTCTTGCGTTAGAACGTCCGTCTTTCGATTCTTTGGTATTATTGTATGATATCAGTATATGTTTGCAATCTGCGTTAATAATAAGATCTTCAAAAGCAAGTCCTGCATTTTTTAGACAATATAGGCTTTTTATGTGCGACCTGTCCATTTTTTTCGCTATGCCTTTAACTTTTGGTTTTTTCCATTCGGCTAAATTTTCCAAAAGATGATAAGCATCCGAATATTGGCGGGAATTGTATGGAGGGTCAATATAAAGCACATCGCAGGAGATTTTTCTAATTAAAATATTTGCATTATTTTTATATACTTCATTATTTTCGTTATTCAAATAGTTTATATAAGGCGTTAAAAGTTTCAAAGGTTGCAACATATCCATATTTTTACGAAATGCGTCGTAATGCCCAACCGTATTAGCGACTTTGTCAGCCGCATATATTAGAGAGCATATAAGTATATTTTTTTCGTCTTCATTTAAGGCTATTTTATCTATTTCTTCACGAATAGCCCCTATTTTTTTTGCGTTTTCTAATGAAAAATAAGTATTGCCGAAATTATTAGAAAAATAATTATCCTCATTTGCTTTTAAACTATTTAAATAGTCTATTTTTTCAGAAATATCAGTTTTAATTGTGTTAATTTCTAAAAAAGTTTTAAGACATACATAATTACTGGAAAGTATATCGTTAGAAATTATTTTGATCCCATGATTATTGAATCTTTCTCCTACAACGCCTGTGCCTGCAAAAATATCGCAAAATGATTCTATTGCACCGCATTTTTCTGAGACTATATCTTCTATAAAACCAAGCAATTTGTATTTGTTTCCAAGATATCTTCTATTATGTAATCGGAAATAACCGGAAAGATTATTTGGTTTCGTCAGAGTATTTGTAAAATGAATTCCTGCAGCCTCATTCTTAACGTCGATATCATTTTTTTCTATACTGCTAAAATTATTTAAAGAATTAGTCTTTTCGCTTTCGAATAAATCAAATAAAGTCAGCTGGGCTCCTTCAGCAACATAACCGTCATATAACTTGTTTCTTACGCTGTTTCTTATTTTTTTATGAAAACTGTAGCAATCCTTATCTCCTATTATAATAAAATCGAGTATCGGTATCCCTACTAATTCGCCGGCTTTAATAATTCTTTCCATTACTTCTTCGTCTTCTATGCTTGGCAAAGGGTTTCCGGTCGGATGATTATGCGCTATAATTATGCCGGCTGAATTTAATTGAATCGCAGGATTAAAAACCTCTCTTGGGTGTATTAAACTCTTATCGATGGTGCCTATGCTTATAATTTCTTTTTTTATCAGTATATTTTTTGCGTTAAGATAGAAACAAACTAAATATTCCTTTTTTTTATCTCTTAAATCGTAAGTCAGAGATAAAATGTCTTTATAATCATGGATAATAATTTCTTTCTGCGCATCTTCTTCATAAAACCTTTTAAATAACGAAATTGCCGAAACAATCTGCAAAGCTTTTGCCTGGCCGATTCCACTGATTGTTTTTAGTTCGTTTATTGTAACGTTGAGGAATTTATTGCCGTATTTTTTAATAATTTGCGATGCCAATTCCTGAACATTTTTTCCTTTTATGCCATTTCCGAGTATTATCGCTAAAAGGTC
>JAJYWW010000077.1 GCA_021791295.1 bacterium
TAATATATATTAACTTTCAATTTAGGCGCGTAGCTCAGGGGTTAGAGCACTACCTTGACACGGTAGGGGTCGGCGGTTCGAGACCGCCCGTGCCTACCAGATAAATAAAGACTTTCCGGTAGGTTTGAAATAGTTAATTTTTTTAGACTGTGCCCTATATTGTACAAATTTTTTTACATATTTTTTCCTTTCGGACTCTTAGTTAAAATGATAGTTATATAAACTTTCTTTGAATTCTTCTATTATTTTATCTTTTCTCATTTCTATTTCCGGAATAAAATTTTCTTCTAACGCTTCTTTTAAATTCATAACCGACTGCCTTTCAAGTTTTAATTTCCGCATTTCATTAGCTATCGCTTTTCCTTTTAGAAAAAGATAGATTAGAAAAAAAATTTCAACCGCAAAAAAAAATAATTCCGCAATAAACATCAATACAACCCCCTTTTTAGTAAAAATAAAGATGATTATATCAAAAAAATATTACGGAATTATGACGGTTTTGTTACAAAACGGTTAAATTTATGTTACAAATATGTTACAATTTACCGAATTAATCAATAAAATTCTTAATTTGCGCTGCGTGAATTACCCCGCCCTTACGGACGGGGACTTAAAGTTATAGATTAGTTAAAAAAACAAATTATCATTAGCCTGATCTATAGCATTATCCAAATCTTTAGAGCTATATTTTAGATAAATTAAGGTATTAGATATATTGCTATGACCTAAGAAATTTTTTAATAGCATTATATTCATGCCGCTATCCAACAAATGGACTGCCCTTGAATGACGCAAGGCATGGAGATGCGCCTTATCGGAATAACTATCGCCCAAAATATTTTTGACATATTTAGCAAAGATTTTATCTGCCGCCTGTCTCGATATATGCCTTTTGCCCTTAAATCTCGCAAACACGTAATCGTTTTTATCGAATCCCTTTAGCCGTCTCGATAAAATTAAAGACAATAATTTGTCCGAAATTTTTAAAAATTTCCATACTTTTCTTTTTTGTTTAAGCACCGGTATTTTAACTTTAGACGTAGATTCGTCTATATCTGAGTATTTTACGGACAGAGCCTCGGATATTCTGGAGCCCGTTTCGTAAATAAAAAGAAACAAAAGCCTATGGAAACCGTTGTCCGTATTTTCCATTAATAACTTAAATTCGTCTTTATAAAAAAATTTAATGGTTTCGTTAGATTTCTTTAAAGTCGTTTCTTTTAAAACCGTTTTTTTGCCTTTTTTAATTTCTTCGTAAAATACGATAGATTCTTGCATAGTTTTTATTTACTTGACGAAATAGTTACATATTCGCAATAACCTACAAAAAATCTTCCTCTTGCGGAAAACAATTTGAAATTTATACAGGCATTTGCGCCTTGCGGTGCACGTTTGTTAATGTTATTGAATATAGCAGATATAGTTTTTTTTGCTGAATATGAATTTGAACTAAAAAAATATGCGTTAGAACCTATACCGTAATCTTTAATTATTTTATAGCCCGGTATTCTAGAGAGCGTTGAAATAAAAATACCGTTTTGCGCAGAAGCTTTTTGAACGTTGCCAAATAAAAATAAAAAACCGGCGATTAAAAATAAAATTACAAATAATTTTTTCGATTTCAACATTTTTTAAATCCTCCTTAAATTTTAATTTTAAAAAAGTTTACATTTTATTGTAATGTAAATATTTATATTATAAGCGAAGTTAAAAGTCAATAGAAAAGTTTACAATATAATGCATTTTGTAAACTTTTCTAAAAAACCTTAAAAAAACCGCCTTTTCGGGCGGATTAAAAATTAAGCAATTTGATTAAAGTTCTGAAATTTTTAAAACTTTAAATTTTAATTACTTGCCTTTCAAAAACTTATTCACAAAAACTGTTTAATTCTTGAAAATCAAAAATAATGCTCTTAATTTGCGTTTAAAGGCGTTTAATTATACTTTTAATATAACAAGACTTAAATTAATTTTAAACGCCTTTAAAACTTAAATACGAAAGCCGTTTTTTAATGATTAAAAAAAGAATTTGCCTTAAACCGATTTAGAACTTCCTTAATATATTTTGAATCAGTCTTATTCTCAATTTGTTTTAAACCATATTCTAAATCGACGTCTCCGTAAACGACGTAAGCCTTATCGCCTATCGTCGTAAATGTCTGAGGATTATAATTTACGTCATATATCAAAGCAGGCACTTTATTGATATTGTATTTTTCTGGTATTAACGGATCAATATCCACGTGCATATCGTAATAACCAGTCCTGCCTTTATATTTTATAAGCCTCGTTATATACTTTATAGTAGGCATAAAATATTTTCCGTTATCAGAACCGGGCAAAAGACCTCGTAAAACCATTTGAATAGGTAAGTCGTTATCCGCTATTTGAAAAACATAACGCCTTAAAGTTTTAAAAGGAATAGAACTCGATATGATTAAAAATAGTCTATGACCGCCTGTCATATCAAAAGGCTTGCTGTTTTTTAAAACTTTAAGATAATGCTCTTTAATAGATTTAGGCACGTATTTGCCGAACTCGCCCTTGCCGAGCATTTGCTTTGCAAAGAAACTTATTTTGCGGTTAAACGATTTAGTAGCTAAAGTGCTTAAAGTGGATTTAACCGCCGCATTCACTTCGGCATTCGGTTTGGAATATTTTACTTTTTTTTCTTTTTTTTCCTGCTTTTTAATATTTAAAAGTTCTTTGGTCAAGTTATTCATATTCACCGAATAATGCGGCAAGTTTATAGTGCCTTTATATTCAGGATGTTTAGCTTTATCTATCCACGATTCTCCAGCAAAAGCAGAAACGTTAAAAGTAAAAGAAATAACAAATAAGAAAAATAAAAAAACAAATCTCTTAAGCATATCTGGACTCCTTAAGAAATTTTACGACTTCTCTTAAAGATTCTATTTGATTAAAGAGGTCTATTTTTTCACGCTTGCTTAAATCCGGCAGTGTCGAATAATCCTTTAATGCTTCAACAATATTGTTGAGTTTTTGTATTCGCATTACCGTCAAATCCGATATGTTAATAACCGACGTTTTTTGGTTTTGATTTATAGACATTAATATTTTCTCCTTTTTTTTAAATTTTTTTTTGCAACAAAAAGCATATACTACTATATAAACAGTCTGAGCAATATAATTCAGTTCTCAAAAAATCGGTATCTTTACTTATACATAGTTCCGATTTTGATTCTTTGCAATCTTTAACATATACTTTCGGAGCGTCAGAGCCAAGTAAAATATATCTCATGACTACCTCTTAAGCGTTATACGGTATATTGTAATGGAAAGCATTGCCGAAATATAAAGATATTACGGAGAGATAATTAAAAAATATCAGTATCCCTACTGCAATTAAAATTACCCCGCTTATTACCGATATAGTCTTTAT
>JAJYWW010000193.1 GCA_021791295.1 bacterium
GAAAGACCGGAAGAGGTTACGGATATGCAGAGGTCGGTTAACGGCGAAGTAATCAGTTCCACGTTTGACGAACCGCCTCAGAGACACATACAAATTGCCGAAATAGTTATAGAAAAAGCAAAAAGATTGGTGGAAACAGGAAAAGACGTCGTGATATTATTGGACTCTATCACGAGGCTTGCACGCGCATATAACGTTACTATTCCATCTTCGGGAAAAGTCTTATCCGGCGGAGTGGACTCAAACGCCCTTCATAAACCAAAAAGATTTTTCGGAGCGGCAAGAAATATCGAAGAGGGAGGCAGCCTTACCATAATTGCCACGGCTTTAATAGATACGGGATCAAGAATGGACGAGGTAATTTTCGAAGAGTTTAAGGGAACCGGAAATCTTGAAGTTAACTTAGACAGAAAATTATCCGAAAAGAGGATTTTTCCTGCCATAGATATTAATAAATCCGGTACAAGAAAGGAAGAGCTTCTCATAGATAAGGACCATATGAAAAAAATATGGATATTGAGAAAGGTTTTGTCCGGCATGGATACTGCCGACGCAATGGAATTTTTAATAGACAAAATAAAAAACACCAAAACAAATACTGATTTTTTAAATCTGATGAACCAGTAATGTAACGGCGTGAAATTTTTGTAAATATGATATATTATAATCATGTCAAAAGAAAATATTAATTTGCCGCTCAATGCTTCGGAAATTTTAGATACTATCGACGACGGCGTAATAGTGATAGGCGAAGATTATAAAATAGTCTATGCAAATAAACGCTTCTTGGACGATGCCGGCATTCCTCCCTCCGAAGTTATAGGAGGGTATTGTTATAAAGTAAGCCATTTTCGCGACGAACCATGCGACCCGTTGTTGGAATCATGTTCAATAGAAGAAGTAATCAAAAAAGGCAAAACGGTCAAAGTGATTCACGGTCATTACGGCAGACAAAATAAAGAAATTGCCGTAGAAATAAATTCCACGCCTTTTTATGACGTTTCGACCGGTAAAAAATATGCCGTGGAAGTCTTGAGGTGTCTTGGAAACGGTTCAAACGCCCATATAAAGTTTAATCTTTCCCAGAGATTATCCGAAGTAGGTCTTTTAGCCGAAGGAGTGGCGCATGAAATAAATAATCCTTTAAATAATATCCTCGCTTCTATCGATATGATAAAAATGTGCGTCGGAAACAGCGCTTTAATTCAAAATTCCGAGATTTCAAACATAATGAAAGAAGGGGGATGTAATATAAAAAAATATTTTGATTTAATGAAACAGGAAATAGAAAGATGTAAAGAAATTACAAAAAAAATGCTTATTTTGTCCCGCCCCGTTTCAAACTCTTCGGACATCGTGAATGTTAACAAGTCTATCGAAGAAAGCTTATCCCTTATATCCTTTACCGCAAGCAAAAAAAATATTATGATTAAGAAAAATCTTGCGTCTAATATTCCCCTTATCAGTTTTTCCGAAGCAGGTCTTAGGCAGGTTTTGCTAAATATCGGTCTTAACGCAGTTCATGCGGTTTTAGAAGATTCCGGAATAATTTATTTTATTACGAAGAAAATTAAAGATTATATTTATATAATAATTATCGATAACGGCTGCGGTATCGCGCAGGGGGATATTAAAAAGATTTTTGACCCGTTTTTTTCTAAAAACAAAAATTCGGCAAGCACCGGACTCGGTCTTTCTATTTCTATGAGCATTATGAAATCTCTCGGCGGCTCTATAGAAGTCAGGTCAAAATTAGATTACGGAACAAAATTTACGATAAAGATTCCGATTAAAAGGAATTTTTCGGAAAATAAAGAAAATAAGCATGAACATGAATTTACGGTAGATTATTAATTAAATTTTAAGATGGATAATAAATCTATTTCGATACTTGTAGTGGACGATGACGTAAATTACAGGACTATCCTTTCTAATTTTTTAAAAAATGAAGGTTACGACGTCGAGTCCGCTAATTCTGAGGAAGAAGCCGTGAATAGACTCGAAAAAGATTTTTTTAATATCATAATATCAGACCTGAAATTACCGGGAAAATCGGGAATAGAACTGCTAAAAACGGTAAAATCGAGGTCTAAAGACGTCGAAATGATTATCCTGACGGCTTTCGGAAGCGTGGATTCCGCCGTTGCCGCCTTAAAAATGGGAGCCTGCGATTATTTAGTCAAACCTTTAAGCCTAGAAGAACTCAGCATAACGATAAAAAGGCTAATAGAGAAAATAAATCTTAAGAATTATGCGTCTTATTTTAAGCGCGAAATCTTTAAAAAATTTTTTATAGGCAAATCTAAAGCGGCGGCAAAAGTTATAGAAGACATTACCGTTGCCGCAAAATCAAATTTGAACGTTCTTATTTCGGGAGAGTCCGGAACCGGTAAAGAACTTAGCGCAAATCTGCTTCACAGGCTTTCTTCAAGAAGAGATAATCCTTTTATTATAGTAGATTCGTGCAATTTATCGGAAAATCTTTTTGAGTCCGAATTGTTCGGACATGAAAGAGGCTCTTTTACCGGTGCCGACATCCTTAAAAAAGGACTTTTGGAATACGCCGACAAGGGAACGCTGTTTATAGACGAAATAGGAGAAGTGAGCGGCATAATACAAAGCAAACTTTTAAGGATAATAGATACCAAGAGCTTTAGAAGAGTCGGCTCTTCTAAAAATCTTTTCATAGACATGAGAATTATAACGGCTACGAATAAAAATCTTAAAAAAATGGTGGAAGACGGTCGTTTTAGAGGCGATTTATTTTACAGGATAAGCGGATTTACGATAGAACTTCCGCCGTTAAGAGAAAGAAAAGAGGATATTCCTTATTTAGCGCATTATTTTATGACAAAAGAAAATAAGATTCAATTTTCAAAGCCCGTTTCGCGTTCCGCTATGGATAAACTTATGGATTACGACTGGCCGGGGAACGTCAGGGAATTAAAAAACGTTATAGAAAGAGGAATAGTATTATCCGAAGGAAAAGACGAGATTCCCGAGGAAGCCGTACAGCTTGAAATTTCAAACGCGAAAAATTATCATAGCGGAAAAGAGTTTGAAGTTTTCGAGAAAAATTTATCCTTAAAAGAAATAGAAGAAAAATATATAAATTATCTCCTTTCCAAAGGACTTACGAAATTGGAGATTGCCCGGATTATAGGAGAAAGCGAAAGATCGGTCTACAGAAGACTTTCGGCGGGAAAAGTTTAATTCCTTAATTTTTTATTTTATTTTTTATTTATTTGATTTAAAATTAATAAAAACCGATTCAAAAAGCAACGCATATTTTCAATTTTTTAATTTAACTCCAGGGGGGTTATTATATGAACTTTTCAAAAATCAAAAAAGTTTCGATTAAGACCAAACTGCTCGTCTTAATTTTTGTAATTTTAGTTTT
>JAJYWW010000104.1 GCA_021791295.1 bacterium
AAGTATATTGCCGCCGTCACCTGCATTAATATCCGCCGCATCGTCATTGCCGGTATTGCCGTTAGCATTGACGCCTGTATGGCCGTTTTGCTTTTTTAAACCGAAAGGTCCGGCAAAACCGCAAGGAGCTCCGGTTATTTTTTCCACGTCCTGCTCTTTTGCAAGAAACAGATTTTTAATTTTTACCGCTTTTTTTAGTTTGCGTTCGTTTATTTCCCTGTCGCCCCTTACTAAAGCCGCAATAAAACCTATTTCGGATTCATATATTATCGTCTTGGCAAAACAGGTTTTGTCAACTTTAAGGTATTCCGCTACCTCTTCGACGGATTTTTTATCGGGAGTAGAAAGTTTCGTCATTCTCGGCTGTCTGCACGATTGCTCGCTTTGCTGCGCGGAAAACCGTTCAAGCGGACCGTTATAATCGGAAACGGATTCTGCTTCGTCGATTGAAGCCGCATAGCCGCAGTTATTGCATATTACTATTTTATCTTCTCCGTATTCCGAAAAAACCATAAGCTCTTCCGAATAATTTCCTCCGATTTCACCCGCCTCGGCTTTAATAAATTTAAAATCGAACCCTAATCTTTTGAATATATTTTCATAAGCATGCTTTATTTTTTTATAGCTTTCGTCCAATCCTTTTTCGTCGGCATCGAAACTGTAAGCATCCTTCATAATAAACTCTTTTGCGCGCATAAGACCGAATCTCGGACGCATCTCGTCCCTGAATTTAAGATGAATCTGATAAAGAGTTAAGGGAAGTTCCTTGTACGACTTCACGTTTTTTTTAACCAAATCCGTAATTACCTCTTCATAAGTAGGAGCTAAGCAAAAATCCCTGTCCTGCCTGTCTTTAAAACGCAGAAGTTCTTTGCCGTAATCTTCGTCCCTTCCCGACTCTTTCCAAATTTCCAGCGGCTGAACGAAAGGCATGGATAGTTCTACTGCGCCTGCAGAATTCATCTCCTGTCTGATTATCTCTTCCAATTTGCGCAGGCTCTTCAAACCGAGAGGCAGGTATGTATATATTCCGCCGGACAACTGCCTGACGTAACCGGCTCTTAACAGCAGTTTGTGGCTTTTAAGAACGGCTTCTTTAGGGTCTTCTTTTAAAGAAGGAATAAAAAAATTTGAATATCGCACTATAGGCTCCTTTATATTTTATGTTTAGTTTTAGATTTAAAATTATTTTATTTAATGAATGGTTAACGTTTTCTTTATAATTTATTTAGTTTCTTAATTTTTTAAATCTTCGTCGCCGTTATAATCTATTTTTTCGCCCGTTATGCTTTCTATCCGGCTTATTAACGCATTTAATATCTCTTTATTGTCGAATTTTCCTATAACCTTTCCTTTAGAAAACAAAACGGATTTTTCCCTGCCTCCGGCAATACCGACGTCCGCATGCTTTGATTCGCCAGGTCCGTTTACCGCACACCCCATTATCGCTACCTTGATGTCGGATTTTATTTTAGCCGAAATCTTTTCGAATTTTTTAGCTATGTTTACTATGTCTATTTCCGTTCTGGCGCACGTAGGACAGGACATAAGCTGAACCCCGCCCCGCTTTAGACCTAAATCCCTGAGTATATTATAACCGGCGATAACCTCCATAGCAGGGTCGTCGCTGAGAGACACCCTTATCGTGTCTCCCAACCCTTCATAAAGCAGTATGCCGAGTCCTACCCCCGATTTTATCGCTCCGGAAAATAACGTTCCCGCTTCGGTTATGCCTATATGAAACGGATAATCGACTTTTTCGGCTAAAAGTTTATAACCTCTTACCGTAGTTAAAACATCGGTCGATTTTAAAGAAATTTTTATATCGTAAAACGATTCGTCTTCCAATATTTTAATGTGTTTTAAGCCGCTTTCGACCATTGCGGCGGCAAAGTCTCCTCCGTTTTTATCAAGTACGCCTTTTTCTAAAGACCCTGAATTAACGCCTATTCTTATCGGCACGTTTTTGTATTTGCAGGCGCTCACGACCTCTTTAACTTTTTGACTGCCTCCTATATTTCCCGGATTTATTCTTAAACCTGCGGCTCCCGATTCCAACGACGCAAGCGCAAGTCTGTGGTCGAAATGGATATCCGCTATTATCGGAACGTTTACCTTTTTTATAATTTCTTTTAAGGATTCTGCGGCTAAAGCCGTATTTACCGATACCCTGACTATTTCGCAATTATAACTTTCTAAATTTTTTATCTGTTTTACGGTGGCGGCGGAATCCTCGGTAAGCGTATTAGTCATGGACTGCACGCTGACCGGCGCTTCGGAGCCGACGGCGATACCGCCTATTTTTATCGTCCGAGTCGGTCTTCTTTTTATCATTTATAATTTTCCATAAATTTGCATGTTATTTTACAGTTTTATTTTACCGTTTTTAAATTTTGATTTATATATTATAATATATCGGGTAGAAAAAAATAACTATAATTTATAATAAGCAGGATTGATATTCATATTATGTTTGAATTTTTGAGAGACAAAGTATATACGATAGACGGAAATAAAATAAGGCTTTTATCTATAATTTTATCGGTAATAATAATACTGGCGTCGTATTTAATATCGTTTTTATTTGCCTATATTATCAAAAAAGAGTTCAGAAAAAACAGGACTATAAATAAATCGTTCGTAAAAACCGTAATCAGGTTTATTAAGTACATAATTTTAATAATCGGCTTTTTTATAGCATTTCAGGTTTTAGGCATAAACTTAAGTTCGCTGGCATTTCTTGCCGGCGTCATCGGCCTCGGCATAGGTTTCGGAATGCAGAATATAATAAGCAATTTCATTTCCGGCATAATTATTTTGTTTGAAAAGCCTATAAAAGAGGGCGAGTACGTAGAAGTTGCCGGATACGACGGCATAGTGAGCGACATAAGAGCAAGAAGCACCACTATTACGACGAGGGATAATATATCTATAATAGTCCCTAATTCTAACTTTATAACCTCCAACGTTATAAACTGGTCGCACAAAGACCCAAAAATAAGACTGCATATACCGTTGGGAATAGAAGAAACCGCGTCGAAATTAGACCTTGCAAAAAAAGTTTTGCTTGAGATAGCCGATGAAAATCCGGAAGTTTTGAGAGAGCCTAAACCTTCGGTTTGGTTCGTCGGATTCGGTTCGTCTTCATTCGACCTTGAGCTTATAGTCTGGATACAGTCTCCCATAAGAAGGCATTACGTTATAAGCGACATAAATTTTGAAATAGCGAAAAAATTTGCAAAATACGATATAGATTTAACGTATCCATGGACTAACCTGGTATTTAAAAACGGTTTGCAGATTCAACAAAACGGAGAGTTGGGCATTGTTAACGGCAATAATGATGCCGGCATTAATAACAGCGT
>JAJYWW010000071.1:0-4839 GCA_021791295.1 bacterium
CGTAACGTTGTATAGCCGTAGCTATAATTTCTTTTGCTTTTTTATCCGCAATCTCTCTTGTTTCGTCCTCTATCCTCTTAATCGCTTTGGCGGATTCGTGCTTAGCTTCTTCAGTTATGGAATTTATAAGAATATTTTTTGCTTCCGTTGACGTCATGCCGGATATTTTTTCTAATTCGGCGATTTTTTCTTTAATTTTGTCATCTATCAATTTCTCTTTTTCGGAAACTGTTTTTTCAGACTGCATAAGAATCTTCTCTCTTCTCATAAAATCGCTTTCTTTTTTCTCTATCAAAGATATTCTTTTTTCAAGATTGTCTTCTTTGACGGATAATCTTTTATCAAGCTGATTTAATTCCTGCTTTTGAAGCCTTATTTCTTCATCGGCAATTTCCTTTAGCCTTATAGATTCGGATTTAGCGGCTAAAACGGCTTCCTTCTTAATTTCTTCCGCTTTTTTTTCTGCGTCCCTGATAATATTAGCGGCTTTATAAGAAGAACTGCCTAACGAACCTTTATCTACAAAATATTTAACTAAAAAACCGACAACGAAAAATATTGCGGCAGTAATAATTATTAAAATCGGTAAAATATATCCAGTCATTTGTTTTCTCCTTATTTACTGCAAATCATAGTGCTATATCAACTTTATAGATTCCATTTTCCGTAATTATAGAATTCATTTTTACATCTTCAGGCTCAAACTCCAATACATCGTTTTTAATAAACTGAAAGTCGTAACAAACGCCGATAAAATGAGAATTGCCGGCTTTTTTTAAAGACCTGTCGTAACAACCCTTGCCGTATCCGACTCTGTTTCCGTATGTATCAAAAGCTAATCCCGGCACAAAAAAAACATCTATATCTTTTTCATCGATTTCATCGTCGTTTTTTGGACATAAAATACCGAAAAAATCTCTTTTCATAAAGTCCCTGTTTTCAAATTTATAAAAACACATCCTTCCGTCGTTCTCGCATAAGGGCATAAAAAATCGTATATCGTCGCTTTTGTTTACGTCAATCAGATATTCCATCCTGACCTCGTTTTTTATACTCATATATACGGCAATTTTTTTAAATAAATTTGATACTATATAATCGTAAGCAATTTTGGAAATATTTAAGCTTGCCGCATTAATGAACGGCTCCGTTAATTTAATCCTTTCATTTTTCATTAATTCTCTTGCATCTTTTTTATTTATCATTTTAAAAGGCGTGGTGAAATATCGGAAGAAATAAAGAGAGAAAAGACAACCCCGCATGTACCGAAGAGATTTTTAAAATTGGACCTAAAAAAAATAGGTGGTAATCGTTTATCTGCTGAAAAAAGGAATCTTTGTTTCCAAAGTTCCTTACCGTAGCACACAGTGACAATCCCTTTCTATCCAACTGTTGGGTCAATTTTAACAACCAGCATCAAATACCGCAGGGTTTATAAAAAATTAAAATACCGTCAAATAATAATATTAAGACTTAGATATATATTTATATATATTGTTTACTTTTTCTAAAACCCTTCTGCTCTCGTTATTTATTTCCATTTTATCGGACATAAAATCATCCGCAATATTAAGCGCCGTTAAAACTGCTATGTTAAAAGAATCTACGGATCTGGTTTTTTTAACCACTTCATCCGCTTTTGCGTTGACGTATTCCGCTAAAGATTCCAAATACTTTCTGTCTTTATCGCTGTTTAAAATAAACTTACGATTTAAAATTTTTAATTCTATAAGTTCGCTCATAGCTGTATAGAATCTAAATTATTTAATATTTCATCTATTTTTTTTACTACAAAATCATTATCTGTTTCATAAGTGGAAATTTTATCTTTTAACTCTTTAATTTCATCATCTTTTGTTTTAACCTCCGCTAAAAGTTTATCTCGTTCCGTTTTAATTTTCTCAAACGATTCCTTAATTAAAATAACTTTTTCTTCTATTATGCTTAAATTATTAATATCCATTTTTTGATTTCCCGAAAATAATTCATTCATAAGTTTAATTACTATATTGATTAATTAAATTTCACTAAATTATGCCGAAGTATATAAATGCGCATAAGGTCTTGCGCTTGAAGGCACAATTTTATAAAACGGTTTTTTATATATCTCTTCTAAGGATATATTGAAACTGTTTGAAAAATCGGTTAAATATTCCTTTAAAAAATCTGCATCTTTATCGTCTATTTCATAAACCTCGGCTTCATTTGAGAATTTTGAAAAATCTATTTTTTTTCTAATAAATATAGTGCCTCCATGCATACCGGAAGCAAAATAATCTATATCTAATTCATCGGAATCATCGTCTTCCATTCCCAGCAGGACTATTACCCCGCCGGCCATATATTCGGCAAAAAAACTTCCTACTTTTCCTCCTATAATAATAACAGGCATCTGCTCATTATAACCTTTCATATGAATCCCCACCCTGTAACCGGCATTACCTCTGATATAGATTCTGCCGCCTCTCATACCGTAACCTACTACGTCTCCTGCATCTCCGTTTATTATGATTTTACCGGCATTCATCGTATTGCCGACATTGTCCTGAGCGTTATTGTTTACTATTAAAGTGGGTCCGTCCATAAAGGCTCCCAAATCGTTTCCCGGCGTTCCGTTTATATCGATAACCACGTCGTCGCCTTTTATTCCGTCGCCTATATAATACTGGCCATTAACATTTTCTATAAAAAATTTTTTTATTCCGTTTGCTATGCCTTCTCTTATGAGCCTGTTAAGCTCTTTATAGTGCATTCCAGCCGCATCAATCGTCACCATATCCTTTTTTATTGCTCCTTTTAATATATAATAATATTATATTTTAATTTTTACAAGCCGGCATGCTTAATTCCTAACGCTTTTAATTCGGCGTCGGTTAATTCTATGCCCCTTAATCTTTCTCTGGAACCTCTCAAACTTTCAATGGAATTTACACCCATGGCACCTAATACTTCCTGTATCTCGTGACTCCATGCAGAAATAAGATTATATAATCTTTCTCCGTAAACTTCGGGATCCAGCCTGCGCACAAGTTCGGGTCTTTGAGTAGTAATACCCCAGCTGCAGTTTCCGGTGTTGCACTTTCCGCAAACATGACAGCCCATAACTATTAATGCCGCCGTCCCGATGGCAACGGCATCTGCGCCGAGAGCTATCGCTTTTACGGCATCTGCGCTGGATCTTATGCTTCCCGCGGCTATTATAGAAGCTTCGTTTCTTATGCCTTCTTCCCTTAATCTCTCGTCAACCTGTGCAAGGGCAAGTTCAATCGGTATTCCCACATGATCCCTGATAACTATAGGGGCTGCTCCGGTACCGCCCGAATATCCGTCGATATAGACTATATCGGCGCCGGCTCTGACTATACCGCTTACTATAGCGGCTATATTATGAACCGCGGCTACTTTGACGGATACCGGTTTTTCATAATCCGTCGCTTCTTTAATTGCATATATGAGCTGTCTTAAATCTTCAATCGAATAAATATCGTGATGCGGCGCGGGAGAAATAGCGTCGGTTCCTACGGGAATCATTCTTGTCCTGGAAATATCTATTCCTATTTTTTCTCCGGGAAGATGTCCGCCTATACCTGGCTTTGCGCCCTGTCCTATCTTAATTTCGACTGCAACGCCGCTGTTTAAATAATCTCTGTGAACGCCGAATCGTCCGGATGCAACCTGAACTATAATATTTTTACCGAAAGGCACTAAATCGTCATGGAGTCCGCCTTCGCCGGTATTCATAACTATACCGAGCGCCCTTGCCGCTAAAGCCATAGCTTTTTGGGCATTAAGAGATATAGAGCCGTACGACATAGCGCCGAAAACAAAGGGCGTCTGGAGTTCTATCTGGGGCGGCATTTTTGTTTTCAAAACGGGTTCGCCTCTTTCGTCAAAGTCAAAGTCTAATTTTGAAGGTTTCTTGCCGAGAAACGTCCTTAACTCCATAGGTTCTCTTAAAGGATCTATAGAAGGATTAGTAACCTGACAGGCATCTAAAAGTATATGATCAAAATATTTTTTATATTTAAACGTGGTACCCATTCCTGAAATAACTATACCGCCTGTTTCCGACTGTCTCCATATATTTTTTATTAACGGTTCCTGCCAGTTCGCATTTTCTCTGATAACGGTAGGATTTTTAATTATAGAAATAGCTCCTTCGGGGCAGTAGGTGTAACACCTGCCGCATGCTACGCATTTAGAATGGTCGGCGAGAATCTTATCGCCGCCGAAACTGTAAGTTCCCCATCCGCAATTTTGGATACATCTTTTGCATCTTACGCATTTATTATGATCTATGACCGCTAAATATTCCGATTGAATATTGGAAAAAGAAGATTTTGTCATAAACTAAGCAGTCCTCCCTTCAAAGACGTCTTTTCTTTTATATCGTCAAACTCTACCATGACGGGTTCTCCTGCTTTTGGAGACCACACCATGTCGGGGGACTGACAAACTGCACGAATAGCTGCTTCTTCGGAAGCGACATATGTAAAATCGCCGTTAGAAGCCGCTACAAGCGGCCTGAGTTTTATTCTGTCGTTCATAGCTACCATGCCGCCCGAATATCCAAAAACTATAGCAAAAGGTCCGTTTAAAAGCGCGCTTCCGTAAACCTGCCTTAAGGCCGTAAAAAGCTTTTTTTTGTCGTTTTCCATTTTATCTATTTTCTGATAAAACGGAAAAGCGAGTACCGATAAAGCCAAACGTACGGGAATCTTATGTTTTCTTATTAAAAGATCTAAAATGTAGGTTATAACTTCCGTGTCCGTTCTTAATGCCAGGTTATATTTATACATCTCTAAATATCTTTTATTGATTCCGTAAGAAGATATTTCT
>JAJYWW010000071.1:4849-20140 GCA_021791295.1 bacterium
ACAATAGACCAGTCCAAAAGCGTAAAAGGATGTGCGCCTCCCCACCAGCCGGGGGTATTTGTAGGAAATCTGTTGTGCGCCGTCCACATATAACCTTCTATTTCTTCCAGCCTGTAAAAATCTGCTACGTCTTCGGGATAACCTACGCCTTTAAATGCTCCCATATTTTTTCCGCTTGAAAACACGTAAGCGCCGTCGTAATTTTGATTAATGAGCATAACGCTGTTTACCACGAAATCATCGTCTTCCAAGTCGTGAAACAGCTTATCCTGTCTGTCGGATTTAGGTTTTATAAAATAACGGTGAAGATATGGATGATCGTAAATTTTAGCGGTCTTAAAAGTAGGAATAGGCTCCTCTTTTTCTACGATGAAATTATTTCTTAGATACTCTTCAACGTCTGTCTTGGCGGAAAGATTATCGTACATTATATGAAAAGCATAAAGATCTGCATAATCAGGATAATTGCCGTAAACTGCAAAACCGCCGCCTAAACCGTTCCCCCTGTCATGTTCCACCGAAATAGCTTTTTTAATATCGCTTCCGTTGGTTTTAACCTTTTTGGCATTTATAATACCGCATAAACCGCAGCCGGATATATCTCTTTCCGTATTAAATTTATTTTTTATTTTTAACACTTTAGTACCTCTGCTTTTCGTAAATTTATTTATAAAGCATACTTATAATTAAATATAACATATATACGTTTTTTTAACAATAAATCTATAAAATATTTTCGTCTAATATTCTTTTAAATTCATTATCTAAAATCTTTTTGGCGGGAGGAAGCCCCAGCTTTTTGCGCATTCCTTCCTGCGGATCGCCGAGCCTTAAAGTTTTGAAGAAAAGCTCTCCGGCTTTTTTTACTTTCTGCGGACCGACGTCATTTTTTAGCGCAAGATTTTTTAAAGTCGTAAGAACTTTCTCCCAACTGTAATTTTGAGGGCATAATTCGACGCATGTATGACATTCGAGACATTCCCATACTATTTTTGAAGACATAGCTCTTTCGGTATCGTTTTCTAAAATCATTTTTATTACTAAAGGCGGATTATAAGATTCAAATGATAAGCTCATCGGGCAGTCGTTTTTACATGCGCTGCAGTTGTAGCATCTGACTAACGAATCTTTGTCGAAAATAGTAGTATAATCGGTTACGGCTTTTATCTTTTTAAATTTTTCAAGAAATTTTCCGGCTTTTATTTTATGCTGAGAAATTAGTTCTTCCGCTTCTTCTATGCCAAAAGCCATACACATAAGCTCCTCTAAAGTTATAACCGGAATTTGACGCTTTACGCCTTCTTTCAAAAGCATATACTGGTTCGTGTCGAACTGCGTAAAACACGACGGACAGACGGTAGTGATTATGTCGGCTCCGCTTTCATTAACGGCATCAAGTTTTATTCTTGCCATAACGAGAGATTTATCGTGTTCATCCACCCTGTCTAAAGCCTGCCCGCAGCACATCATTTTGTTCTTATACTGAACCACGTTAGCTCCGAGAGCTTTTAAAATATTGTCGTATTTACGGGGCTCAAAAGGAGAATCGAAATTTATGGAATGCGACGGTCTTACTAAATGGCATCCGTAGTGTATTGCTATATTTAAGCCTTTTAGAGGATACTTAACGTTTGCCCTTATTTTATCCAGCCCCACTTCGTCGTGAAGATGTTCAATGAAATGGTAAACGGACGTTTCTCCGGAAAAATTAAGGCCTATTTTTTCAAGAGTTTCGTTAATTTTTTTCTGATACGGAAGGTCGGATGCAACTTTATTCCTAATCTGTTTAAGATTGGAATAACATCCGGTGCATACGGAAATTATATCTGCATTCTGCTTTTCCGCAAGCGCTATATTTCTGATACCGGTTAAATCAAAAAGACTTTCGTCTATATTTTTAATTAAAGATTTTTCCGGACAGCACGTGAAAGAATCTATATCTTTATGTTTTATATTCAGCCTGTCCAAGACTAATCTCGTAGCTTTTTCCATAAACGGAAACTTAGCCTGTATAGTGCATCCCCAAAAAAAAGTATATTCTCTATTCATATTTATTTTTTATTGTTATATAATTAATATAATATTGCTATTTATGTATATTCTATTTAAGTTATTAAAAAAATAAACCGAGCATAAAATATGCATTATAAATAGTATAAAATATATTAAAAAAAAATTCAATTTTAAAATTATTTTTTAAAAAATTATGGACATTTTTAATCAAGTCCAGTTGTTTGGATCGGCATCGGATTCGTCGTCGGACGTAAATTATGAAAAATCTTTTGCTTCGGCAAATATGCCTATTGCTATAAAAGGGGTTAAAGACGAAATAATTTACATGAACGAACAGGCTAAAATTCTTTCTAATCACTCCGGCGGTTCGATATTTATTTCTTACGACGAAAAATTGCCCGACGATATAATAAGAATAAATGAATTAACCGGTTTAAACATCAATAAAAAAGTTGACTTAAAAACGCCTTCAGGCAGAATCGACCAAAAATTTTTCCGCATAGACGGTATAACGCTTTTAAATAAATTTGGACTCTTCTCCGGAACTCTGTTTATATTTAACGAGTTTACGGCAGCCGTAAAACACTTTTTTAATTCAAACGCAAAACAGGGAATCAATAATTGCGTTTTTGACGAAATTACAGGCTTAATGCTAAAAAGCCAATTTAAAGAATTTTTTTCAAGAGAGACCGAAAGAGCGGAAAGATATCGTATTCCTCTGTCGGCAGCCATATTTTATTTTGAAAATTTAGTATTTTTCGGACAATCTTTCGGAAACGAAAAGCTTAATCAAGTGTTAAAATATATAGGTATTTATTTTAAGCAAAAATTAAGAAAAACAGACATAATTTTTAGGATGGATTTTAATGATTTTATTGGAATTCTGCCTCATACCAATTATGAAAACGCCGATAAAAAATTTAAAAAAATTAAAGAGGAATTTAATATGCTTTTAAAATTTCCTGAAAACGTAAGACCTAAATTTATATACGGTATTTCCGAATTGAATTTAAAAAAACATTATAAGAATTACGAGCTGATTATTGAAGAGGCAAAATTAGATATGTCGCAGAGAAACAGTTTATCCGTTAAGCAGGATACCGGATACACTTTTTAAATATTTATAGGAAGAAATCAAGGAAAACAGTATGCTGATAAAAATAAGTATTAATCCTATATCTCCAAAATTTAAATAAAAATGCTTGTAATATATGAGAAGACAAAGTATTCCAAACATTTGAAATGCGGTTTTCCACTTTCCTTCTCTGCCGGCCGGTATTACAACGCCTTTTTCGCTTGCTATAGCCCTTAATCCCGTAACGAATATTTCTCTGAAAATTATTACGGCGACGACCCAGGCAGGAATTCTTTGCATCGGTATAAGCATAATCAATATAGTAACGACGAGCAGTTTATCGGCTATCGGATCTAAAAAAATCCCCAAATTCGTTACAATATTTTTCTTCCTTGCAATGTAACCGTCGATAAAATCCGTTGCAATAGCGGCAGCAAAAAAAAATGCAGCGGCTATTCCGTAAATTTCTTTATTAAAAAAGAGCAGAAAAAATATTACCGGTATTATTAATATTCTTGAAAAGGTAAGTATATTTGGAATGTTATATATCTGCTTATTGGGTTTCATTTTTTTATTTTTGCTATTAAAATTTATCGGCCGTCGTAATAATTCAATACCTCTTTTACATAATTTTGCGTTTCGTCGTACGGAGGTACTCCTCCGTATTTATTTACGGCTCTGCTTCCCGCATTATATGCCGCAAGAGCCAGATGTAAATTTCCGTTATATTTTACTATCAGTCTTTTTAAATATTCAGTGCCGCCGTAAATATTTTGAGACGGATTAAACGGATCCGACACATTGAGCATTTTTTGCGTTTGAGGCATAAGCTGCATTAGTCCTTCAGCCCCCTTATCCGAAACGGCACTGCTGTCATATCCGGATTCGACTTTTATAACCGCTTCTATAAGTTTTGGGCTTACATGGTATTTCTTTGAAGCCTTCAAAATAATTTGCTTATATAAATTACTGCCGTAGCCGTTAAATTTAGCGTTATTGTAATTATTAGTGCGCATATAAAGACTATACCCGTTAGAAACCGGAACGTTGGAAAAATGTACCGTACCGTTTTTACCTACGCGCATATATATATCGGCTGAAGCATTGCGCGGATAAATTTCTGCCGCAAATGTTATAAAAAAAAATGCGGCGAGAAAAAATAAATAATTAAAATAATAATAATTTCTCATAAAAATTCTTCATCTGCTCTCATACAATAAAGCATTCATAGCGGCAGCGGCAGGAGAACTCCCGCCAAGATTTCCGAAATTTCCTATAGAATTAAACATATCGTTTTCATATAATAAAGTTTTAGATTCAGAAGCGCCTACAAACCCTACCGGCATGCCTATAATCAAAGAAGGAAAATAGTTTAAAGTTTCTTTTAATCTGCCGCAATATTCGATAACGGCAAGCAATGCGGTAGGCGCATTGCCTATAACTATAATATCCGGTAAAATTTCGCCTATTGCATGCCTTATTGCAACTGCCGATTTTGTCTGCCCTGCAGGTTCGGGCAGGCTTTTATGATTTACAAAACAATTAACGTCGAGAACCGCTTTTTTGTTTACGTTTTTGCTTATTCCCGCTTTCGTCATTTCGGAATCGCAAACTATTTTTAACGTTTCATTTTTGGCAATTTTATCTTTGATAAGTTCTATTGTTTTTTCCGCCGGTTTATTTTTAAAAAAAACCGTGTCGGCATAGCTTATGTCGCTAGTAGCATGTATAACTCTTTTTATTATCTGCCGCTCTAAAGATGAATATTTATCAAGAAAATTAATATTGTCTTCAAGCAAAGATTCTACTATCTTAATACTCTTTTCGTAAATACTTTCTCCTGCGTTTATAACGGCGCTTTGATTCATGTTTTGTATGTTTTAGTTTAATGATATAATATATATTTATAAAATTAATATTAGAATGTTATTATAATTTTATCTTATTATTTAAAATTTATCATATTTTGTCTATAAAGACAAGCATAATAAGATACGGTGCAGGAATTCAATTCCTGCACCGTCACAAAACGGAAGAAAAAGAATGAAAAATATACTGAATTTATCCAAAAAAGAATTAGAAGAATACTGCGCTGCAAACGGATTCAAAAAATACGGCGCAGAACAGATTATGAGATGGATTTATCAAAACAGAATTTTTGATTTTTCAGTAATGTCCGATGTTTCTAAAGATTTAAGAGGAAAGCTCGATAAAGATTTTTACGTTAAACTTTCAAAGATAATAGACATTAAATACGAAAACGACGGAAATGGATATTCTAAAAAATATCTTATTAAATTTGAAAACGGAGATATCGCAGAATCAGTATCTATAGCGCATAAAAACAGGAGAACGTTATGCGTTTCGTCCCAGATGGGATGCAGGATGGGATGCGTTTATTGCGAAACCGCAGGAATAGGTTTTTCAAGAAATTTGACGTCAGGCGAAATAATTTCTCAATTATTGACAATTGAAAACTATGAAAACGATAAAATTACAAATATAGTTTTTATGGGCATGGGCGAACCGTTAGATAATATAGCTGAAGTCGAAAAATCTTTAGAAATACTGTCGAACGACAAGTTTATCGGAATAGCTAAAAGAAAAATAACCGTTTCAACTTGCGGATTGATAAACGTTCTGGAAGGGTTTGATATAAACGACTACAAATATAAGCTTGCAATATCCCTTAACGCCGCAGATAATGAAACCAGAAGCATGTTAATGCCCGTCAATAAAAAATTCCCTATAGAAAAAATAGCGGAGTTGATAAATTTAAAAAAACCTTCGCTTCATAATAAAATAACCTTGGAATATGTGCTTATAAAAGGTTTAAACGACCGAATCGAAGATGCAAAAAGGATTATAAAATTGTTTTCCCCCTCAAAAGTAAAAATAAATTTGATTCCTTTAAATAAAGCCGAAAATTCGGTTTATCTAAAACATTTTGAAAGACCGGACGATTTCACGATAGATAAATTTAAAACAAAATTATCGAATGCAGGTTTTACCGTAACGATTAGATTTTCCAAGGGCGGCTCTATTAACGGCGGATGCGGACAGTTAAAGGCTCAAACGCTGAAATATTAAATTTTTAATAAAATGTTTTTGGAAAATCCCGCTACCCGAAAGAGGAAAATTTTTAGATTTTTTTATTATATTTTTTATGTCTTCTTCTCTTTCTAACCGGTCGGAAAGAATATATTTCAAGCATCCGTCCAACACAGAAGATTCTATGCCCATAATATTTTTTTCTTTAAAAGGAAAAATATCTATCAAATCTATTATATCAGTTTTTATATGACTGCCGAAAGTTCCGGAAATAAATACGTCGAAATCGTTATAGCTAAAAATTTTAAATTTTTCCAATAATATTTCAGAAGCTGATTTTACGGCCGATTTTGCAAACTGAAACTGCCTCAAATCATCCTGAAAAAATTTTACGGCGTTTTTTCCGTTAAAATAAACGATTATTTCATTTTCGCCGTTTTCTTCATTCTTTCTGACTACGTTAAAATTTTCGGATTCTATTTCTTCCGGCGGGAGTATTCTTCCGTTTTCGTCTATTATGCCTTCTTTTAACAGTTCGTAAACGAGGCTCATTATACCGCTGCCGCATATTCCTGAAGGATGAGAACCGGATACCGTCTTAGTTTTAAAAATTCCGTTTTCAAGATTAACGTCGGAAATTGCCCCGTCCGAAAAAGCAGTCGTGCCAAATTTTATATTTCCTCCTTCAAATGCCGGACCTGCCGGCGCAGATGTCGTATAAATTTTATCTTTATACCCTAAAGCGATTTCTACGTTAGTGCCAAAATCTGCTATAAAAGCCGGTTTTATTCTGTTTATCATATCTAAATAATAGATGGAAGCAACCGTATCGCCTCCGACGAATCCGTCTAATATAGGAAAGATAAACATTTTTTTATTTTTTAAGTTTAAGCCGGAAATATATTCGGTGCTTTCCGGAAAAAAAATTTCGGAAGACGGTTTATACGGAGGTTTTGATAAAGAGATTAAAGGGTAGCCGCAAAACGCCATTTCCATAACGGTGTTTCCTGCAATCACGATTTCTTTTATATCTTCGTATTTAAAACCTACTTCGGATTTAAAAGAATCTATTAAACTATTTATAGTCGCAACGGCTTTTTCTTGAAGTTTGCCTGCGGAATTTTTATCTAATCCGTTCTGTATTCTTTTTACGGAATCTAATCCGAATTCGTAATACTGCAGATTGGTCGTACTCTTATAAGGATAAACTTTCTTTGTTTCGTCCGTCAAAACGGCGGCGACGGTGGTAGTACCTAAATCTATACCTAAGGAATACTGCATATAAGTTTTATGACGGTGCCGGAATTGAATTCTGGCACCGTATCATATAATGTTTATATAAATGCCGTTATGAACGCCTTTTTCTAAGACTTTGCCTATTTTGTACAGGGGTTCGCCTTTTTTTGCGAAAGCGTCCTCTAAAACGGCTGATTTATCGTAAGGAACTGATAAAATTAATCCGCCCGACGTTTCGGCACCGAATGCCGTCCATAATAAATTTTCGTCGACTTCGTTTTTAACGGAAGTATAAGGCGCAAAATACTTCCTGTTACGTTTCGTGCCAGCCGGATTTATCCCTTTTTTAATTAATTCCAATACTCCTTTTATAACCGGAAACGACTGTAGATATATTTCGCAGGATACATCGCTCGCAGTCATCATTTCGCTTAAATGACCTATAAGACCGAATCCTGTAACATCCGTAGCCGCATTTACGACGCCGGTCGAAACGGCAATCTCGGAAGCATATTTATTCAGCTTAGACATTGATTTCGACGCTTCGCTTAAGGTTTCTTCCGGCAAAAAATCGGTACATATTGCACTGACTGCAAATCCGGTTCCAAGACTCTTAGAAAGGTATAAAATATCTCCGGGTTTAACGCCCTGATTTGAATAAATATCATCTATTCCGCATATTCCGGTCACGCTTAACCCGTATTTTATTTCTTTGTCGTCTATGGAATGGCCGCCCAAAAGAGCAACCCCTGCTTCTTTTATCTTATCCAATCCGCCGCTTAGTATAAGGTTAAAAACCTCCTTATCGACGTCGTTTATAGGGAAGCATGCGATATTTAATGCCGTTATAGGCTTGCCGCCCATTGCGTAAACGTCTGAAAGAGCGTTGGCTGCAGCAATTTGACCGAAAGTATAAGGGTCGTCTACTACGGGGGTAAAAAAATCGACCGTTTGTATAAGACATTTATCGCCGCTTATCTTATAAACGCCGGCATCGTCTTTATACCCGAAACCCACCAAAACGTTGTCGTTCTGCGGAACGGATAATTTTTCCAATATTTTAGAAAGGTCCTCCGGACCTATCTTGCACCCTCAACCGTGGGCGCTTGTCATACTGGTAAGCTTATATTTCTTTGAAGTCATAAGATTACGGCATTTTACCGCCGACTATAAGATACTTAAGATCTTTATCGGTAAATTTAATTCCGCCTCCGAGATAAATAGATCTTTGAGAATTTTCGGTTATATTATCGTATCCGGCGTCTAAAAATATATGTCTGTAAAAAGTATATGCTACGCCGGCGTTAATATCCTCGCTGACGCCGTTATTGTCGGAATTAAAACCGAATGCCCTTGCATAAATTTTTAAATTTTTGCCCGTATCGGGAACGTAATAATTTACGCCTACAGCACCGGTAGAATAAAGCAATCCAGCAAGAAGCGTAAAATTATAAAAATTCTTGGCTATTAACGCATTAAACTTTATGCTGTTGGAATAGCTGTATTGAGTGGTATTTGTAGTAACGCTGGAAGGATAAAACTCACCTGACGGAGGATTATTGGTAGTATATGTAGTAGTCTGCGTTTCTCCGTAAGTATTTCCGTAACCCATAGGAACCGAAGCGACGCCGAGTTCGTAATAGTGTCCGGGGGACGGCTCAAGTTTAACGTTTACTTGCGATACCGAACCTTCGCTTCTTGCAAGATACTGGGAGCTCATATTTACTTTCACTCTAAATCTGCTGTATCCTCCCACCATATTATTAATTCCTTTTAATGAACCGTTTAAATTGTCGTAAACTGAATTTCTGTTGACCAATTTTCCTATAGTTCCCTGTCCGTTATTTATTTTAGAAGATATTCCATAAAGCTGATTAAGCGTAAGTTTTAATTTTTTTGTATCTGCATTTATATTTTTAAGACTTCCGTTAATATTTCTTCTGTTCTTCGCAACAATATAATTTAAATTTTTTGAAAGACCCTTTATATTTTTAGTTATAGACGGAAGTTCTTTTCTCAAATTATAAGATATTGCGTTAAAATTATGGATGGTTCTTGTAATTGCGGCATCGTTTTGAACCGTTAATCCGTTAATATGCCTTGAAATTGAGGCAAAATTAGACATAATAACGTCGACGTTTCTCTGGTTTACATATACAAGCCTGTTTAAATTTTCTGAAAGAGTAGCGATATTGTGCAAAATAGCTTTAATATTTTTTTCGCCGGTCTTAGTGCCTATAGAGTTTTTTAGCGATTTTGAAACTTTCTCCAGATCGCTTGCCGTTTTTGAAAACTTAGTTATCAAGCCGGACATGCTTTGAGGCGACATTTCGCTTCTTATAACCTCTTTATTTAAAACTTTTTCGGACTGTTCCTCTCCCGCCGCCGGAGAAATAGCAATATAAGATTCGCCGAGAAGACTCAAAGACCGTATAGATGCTATATATTGAGGATAAACTTTATATCTTGAATCAATAGTCATATAAACTCTTGCCAATCCTTTTTCTAAACGTATTTTTTCTACAGAGCCTATTTTTATGCCGGCCATAGTAACCGAGGTTCCGGTGCCTATACCGCTTGCGGATTTAAAATAAGCCGAAATTACGTAAGTAGGTTTTTTAAAAATATGTATCTTACCGACTTTAAAGGAAAAATATGCAAGTATCGCAAGCACTATTACTACAAAAATACCTACCTTTGTTTCTTTATTGATATTCATAAGCCAAAAATTAAAAATATATAAAATTAAATAGAAATAGGTCCCGTCATACTTCCGGATACAAATTGCTTTACTACCGGATTAACTGAATTTTTAAAGTCTTCAGCCTGTCCGTATTCTATTATTTTACCTTCGTAAAGCATTGCTATTATATCCCCTGTCTTATAAGCGCCGACTATATCGTGACTTATAATTATTCCGGTAAAATTAAATTTATCGTGCATAGATATAATCAGGTTATTAATAACGTCCGACATAATAGGGTCTAACCCGGTGGTAGGTTCGTCAAAAAGCATTATCTCCGGATTAAGTATCAGCGCCCTCGCTACCCCTACCCTTTTTCTCATACCTCCCGATATTTCGGACGGCATTTTTTTGTCATGGCCTTCCAAACCGACGTCTTCTAATACGGAAAATACTTTTTCCTTAATTTCATTTTCCGAAATTTTCAGATGCATCCTTAAAGGAAATGCAACATTTTCAAAAACATTTAAGGAATCCAATAATGCGCCGTCCTGAAAAACCATTCCAAATTTTTTTCTTAGTTCGTTAAGTTCTTTCTTTTTTAAAAGATTAATATCTAAGCCGTTTATTAAAACTCTGCCTGAATCCGGCCGCATAAGCCCTATTATATGCTTCAGCATAACGCTTTTTCCGCCGCCGCTCCTGCCTATTACTACCGTTATTTTTTTATCCTCAAATTTTACGTTTAAGTCGTCTAAAACTTTTATTCCGTTAAAAGATTTCGATAATTTCTCTAAAATAATCATAAAAAAATAAATTATAAATATCCTGTCGTAATGCAAACAATTAAAGGCGGAGAAATAAATTTATATCTATATTTGAATATTTATAATTATATACTCCTAAGTAAAATTAATCAATTATACTTAGGCCGGCAGTTTTAAAATTAAAACAAAATCGATGTTAAAAGATAATCGGCAAATAAAATATAGACGGAGCTTAATACTACAGCCTGAGTAGTAAATTTTCCCACACCTTTAGCGCCGCCGGAAGTCTGAAAACCCTTATAAGTACTTATAATCGACAATATAGCGCCGAAAAATACCGCTTTTAACAAGCCGTTATATATATCGCTCAGTTTAACGTACTGGTATATTTTATCTATATAAGTTACGTGATTTAATCCTAAAAAATAAACATAAACAATATATCCGCCTATAATTCCTATTAAAGAACACAATACCGCCATTACGGGAAGCATTATCATTGCGGCAAGAACACGAGGAACGGAAAGGAAGTAATAAGGATCTACAGCCATAACCTCCAAAGCGTCTATCTGCTCTGTTACTTTCATAGTTCCTATTTCGGAAGCCATAGAAGAACCGCATCTTGCGGTAATCATAAGAGCGGTTAGAACAGGTCCCAGTTCCCTCAGCATAGACAGCGCTACGGTAGGGCCTATCATATACGTAACGCCAACTATTTTAGCTGCGTAATAGGCTTGCAAAGACAGAACCATGCCCGTGAAAAGACCGGTTAATCCTACGACGGAAAATGAATCCATGCCTATAAATATCATCTGGTCTATAAGGTTTTCTAAATCAACGAAATATGCGGCTACGGAAAGTATCATGTCCCACATATAAATAACTATAGAGCCGAGTTCGTTAACGGTGTATATAACGAAATTGCCTATTTTTTCAAACGGACTAAGCAGTTTAATTATTATGCTCATAATTTTCGGAAAAACGTTTTTATTTTAAATATTTTGAAAACTTGCAGGAGGTAAATTTTTTTATATAAATTTTTATATAAATCAGGACTCTTCTAATTCGACGTGCCAGTATGCATTGTCGACAATATTTAAAAACGGCATCCATTCCTTATACATAATATTTGTAAGGGAAATATGATAGTACGGAGACCATTCCGGCTTTCTCGGCTTTTTGATAAGTTTCATACCTGCTTGTTCCGGCGTTCTTCCGCCTTTAATTCTGTTGCAGTTTATACAGCTGCATACGACATTTTCCCAAGACGAAACGCCTCCGGACATCCTGGGTATAACGTGGTCTAAATTCAGCTCATTTTTTTTAAATTCTTTGCCGCAATATTGACATCTGTTATTATCTCTTAAAAAAATGTTGGCTCTTGAAAATTTTATGTATCTTTTTGGAAGCTTATCGTAATTAACCAATATTATAACCCTGGGAATCCTAATAGCTCTCCCTATCAATCCGATAGAACCGCTTTTCTCGCTTACCGCAAGATCCTGCCACGAATCAAAACTGAACGTCCTGTAATTTTCGTCCACCGCCTTGGCAATATCTTGATAAAGAAGTATCAGCGCTCTTTTTAGAGACGTAACGTGAACCGGCAAAAAAGACTTATTTAAAACTAAAACGCTTGAAGACAACATAAAAATATCAAATTTAAAGGTTAGAATTCATTCTTCCTTTTCAGCCTTATGACGATGCGCTGCCAAATTGAATTTGCATCTCCATAATATAATATGTAATATTTTTATTATTTTTATAATTTTATTTATATATTATAACAGTAAAATAAAATAAAAACCACCCCTGCGGCCAAAAGCCGCCTTTTTAGAAACGCAAATTAGACGGAGGTTATCGCGGCAAGTATATCGTTGAAATCATCGGGAAAAACGGTTCGCATGTCGAGCCTAAACTCGCCGTTTTTTATTTTTCCTATGACCGGAGTTTTGGCTTTTCTGAATATTTCGCCTATTCCCGATGCGCCGATTTTTTTATGGATTATGGACAGCGAATATGTTTTAAGTTCGTAATCCGGAAGTGCACCCCCGCCTACAAGGCTGAAATCGTCGGTTATTTTAAATTCAAAAAGGGCTTTGTCTATATTTTCGGATCTTTTAATCAAGTTTAAAAGTTTTAAAGCCTTTCGTTTTATTTCAGATTCGGATTGGGCGATAAGGGAAAGCGTAGGAATATTTTTAACCGCATTGTCCGCATCTAAATATTCAAAAAGAACAGCTTCAAGTCCGGCAAGGGTCATTTTGTCTATTCTAAAAGCCCTGTTTAACGGATTAGACGATATTCTGTCTATATATTCCGCTTTTCCGGCTATTATTCCGGCCTGCGGTCCGCCGAGAAGTTTATCGCCGCTGAAAGTAACGATATCGACGCCGTTCTCTAAGACCTCTTGGGCGGTAGGTTCATACGGAAGTCCGAATTTTCTTATATCGACGAAACTTCCTGAACCGAGATCCTCCATTACAGGAATGCCGTGTTTTTTGGCCATGGATGCGATATCTTTTCCGGAAGGGCTTGCGGTAAAGCCTACTATCCTGAAATTGCTTTGATGCACTTTTAGCAGTAAAGCCGTATTTTCGTTTATGGCAGATTCATAATCGCCCAATTTAGTTTTGTTGGTAGCCCCGACCTCTATCAAAACCGCTCCTGAAGCTGACATAATATCCGGTATCCTGAACGAACCGCCTATCTCTACCAGTTCGCCCCTTGAAACTACTACCTCTTTTTTTGCTCCGGAACAAAACGTAGAAAGCGACATAAATACCGCCGCCGCATTATTGTTTACTACTATGGCTTTTTCGCATTTTAAAATTTTTTTAAGAAGGTATTCTACGTGCGAATATCTTTTTCCTCTTTTCCCCTCCGAAAGGTTAAATTCTAAATTAGAGTATGAAGAGGATATTTTTGCAATATTGTCCAAAGCGCTTTTCGGCAAAATAGAACGTCCTAAATTAGTATGAATAACGACTCCCGTTCCGTTAACGACTTTCTTTAAGCTGAAAGAAAAATCGTTTAAATCGTTATAAAGTTTTTTTATAAAAAATTCTGCGTCAAGTTTAGACCGGTTTTCCGAAATATCCTGATCGATTCCGTTTTGCATCGACTCAATAACTTTTTTCTTTTCGGATTCTATTAAATTTTCTATTTTATCTTTTATAAATTCATAGGGAAAAGCCTTATATACCGAAGAGTCTTTAATTCTTTCCAGTATCGACTGAACGCTTGGAAACCGCCTTAATATTTCGTTTTTATTTTTATTTTCCATTTTTTAACTAAGATATGTGTATATTAAACAGTTTCAAAAGACTTAAGTCTTTTTCCTGTATGAAACGTTAAAAAATCACGTAAAAACGCCGAACAATCAATAAGTATATCTTCTTTGACGTTAAGCTTATTTATTATAGAAATATCCGATTCCGTCATCAAATTCGACAGATTTATAAAGTTAACCGGCATATTTTTTATTTCTAAATATTTAAAACCGTTGTTTTTATCGTTAGCGCATGAACTGCATATAACGCCCCCTTTTTTAAGACTGAACCCAAATTCGTTCGACATATTGTTTTTGCCGCAGATTATACAGTCTGTGAAATTAGGATAAATTCCGGTAAATTTAAGAAGATTGGCAATAAAAAAAATTTCATATTTAAGAAGAATAGAATTTAACGGCGTTTGTTTGCTATCCTGCAAATTTAAAGTTTCTATTTTATTAAGTCCGGTATAAATATTTTTTATAAGATTAAATATATTTTTGTTTATGTCTCTTTCCTGACACAAAACTCTTGAAATCTCTATAAGCTTAGTTAAAAAAAGGTATATATCAATATTTTTTCTGAGATTTTTATAATCCTCCACAAGATCTACTTCATATAATATATCAAGCGTCATGCCAGGTTTTTCATAAAATTTAATATTAGTAAGCATAGCGGGCTCTAATTTTCCCAGAAACCTTTTTTTGCTTTTCCTTGCGTTATTCGCAAAACACGTAATTTTCCCGTAATCCTCGGTTATATAGCTTAAGAGCAGATCAGCTTCATTCATTTTTTTTGCGTAAATAACAAATCCTTTAGTGGAATGAAGTTTCATATATTTTTATCCTAAATAATCATTTGCCCGAATTAAATATAATAAATATACCGGCTATGATGATAAAAACGCCTATCCATCTTTTAACGCTCACTTTTTCTTTTAAGAATATTTTAGAAAGAAGGACGACGAGAACGTAACCTCCGGATAACATGGGATAGGCTATAGAAAGAGGTAAGGAGGACAATGCCAGCAGGTAAAATATAGTCGCAAAAAAAAGCATAATAAGAGCAAAAAAAATATAGCCGTTAAAAAAAACGAGAATAGATTTTATGCCTATTTTTAAATGCTCTTTTTTTATTTTTCCGGAACCTATTTTTTGAAAAATCTGCCCTATAGAGGTAAAAACCAGCGCAAAA
>JAJYWW010000163.1 GCA_021791295.1 bacterium
TGCGGCAGGATGTAAAATTAAAGTTTTTTCCACCCCCTGCGGTCAAGCGTGCATACGCTTGTCAGGTTCGGGCGGAAGCCCGATACGATGCTTTTTATGTTTGTTTCGCCGGAGTTTGATTTTGCCGCAAGCTCTTAATACAGACTTTATAGATAAAATGATAGATGAGATAAGAGGGCAAAATTGCAGGTTGTTTAATTTTTGCTTGACATGAATTTTTTTTATGATATTATAATAAGTGAACGTTAGCTAACTTAATAGATTTAATTTAAATTTCATTTTTTAAGGGGCGTTATGGAAGAGAAAATTCTTGATTTCAGAGGAAGATGTAATTTTCCCGCGTTAATTATAGATGCCAAAAGGTTGTTAAAAACCTTAATGCCAGGGGACAGAATATGCATTTTAACTTTTGATCCAAATGCAATAAACGATATAAAAGCTTTTTGCAAGTTTACAAAAAATGAGCTTGTAGAAACTGATTGTAAAAATCAGGAATATAAAATTATCATTCGTAAACTCGGCTAATTAACCAGTATTTTTATACTTTAAGGATATTTAATGAAGAGGATATTTAATGAAGTTAAAAAGCTCAATTGATAAAAATAAAGTTAAAAAAAGACTTAAAGGTGAAGATAGGAAAAAAGAGATTATTTACGTTGCTAAAGGGTTATTCGCCCAAAAGGGTTTCTATGGCGTTACCGTTGACCAAATTGTCGATGCAATAGGGGTAAGCCCTGCTATTTTGTATCGTTATTTCTCTTCAAAAGAATCTCTTTACGATGCCGTTTTGAACGAAATTTCGTGCAAAAGGGAAGATTATATCGCAGTAGTATTGGAAGAATTCGATGATTACGGAAGTATTTTAAGAAGAATGACCCTTTTATATGTGAAAAGCATCGAAAAGGAACAGGACTATTTGAGAATGGAATTGTATAGCGGATTAGAAGGAAATAAAGCAATAGTAAATTTTTTCGAAAACAGGTGGAAGCCCTTTATGGACCTAATAGCGGATTGGCTTAAAGATGAAGTAATAACGGGTAAGCTGACCGAATCCGATGTTAAATCTATGTGTCTATTATTCCAGGGAATGATCAGGGAGGCTCTGTACGCAAAATTTATATATAAATCCTCCTATTATAAAGACATTTCTATTTACGATTTAATTCGCAACCTTCTCGACCGGTTTGTAGATATTGTTAACTGCATTAAAAAACGCGTATAAAATTAAAATTATGGAGGAAACTGTTATGAAAAAGATGTCGATTATTTCTATTCATGGAACCTTAGATATGGCTTATCCGCCGCTTATCCTTGCTTCCGTTGCCGCAACGCTTGATATTTCAACGACAATTTATTTCTCGTTTTACGGTTTAAATATCCTTAGAAAAGATGTTGATTCGTTACTTAAAGTCAGTCCTTTAGGTAATCCCGCAATGCCTATGCCGATACCGATACCGAGTATTGTTCAGGCATTTCCTGGAATGACCGCCATGGCAACATCTATGATGAAATCCATGATCAAAAAAAATGGACTTGCAACTATTTCTGAACTTATTGCAATATGCCAGGAGTCAGGGGTCAGGCTAATTGCCTGCCAGATGGCGATCGATCTGTTTGGGTATAAAAAAGAAGATTTTATAAACGGCTTAGAATACGGCGGCGCTGCAACGTATATGGAAGATGCTATTAATTCCGATATACATTTAGCTTTTTAAAATTTATTGAATAGAAATTTTAATAAAAAGGAGGTGACCTATATGCAGTTAAACATTTCAAAAACTTTAGACGCTTCAGGATTATCCTGCCCATTGCCGATTGTTAAGACAAAAAAAGAAATGGACGGCTTAAGTTCGGGCCAGATATTAGAAATTATATCAACCGACCCCGGTACAAAAAACGATATGGCGGCATGGTGTAAAAGAACTGGCAATGAACTTATGGAATCTGCCGAGCAAGGCGGAAAATTTCAATTTTATGTAAAAAAAAGTTAATGTTATATCAGACAGATTTTAAATAAAGCCACGTAAAATTGATTTTGTTTAAATGCCTCTTTATGAGTATATTTGAAAGATAGAATTGACTTATAAGGAGGCATAATTATCTTATTCTAATTCTAATTTTTCCGGTAGTGTTCAATCTTTTGTGCAGTTCCATTTTCTAAATAACGTTGCTCTGGATTAAGAGAAAAATATCTGATTTATTTATTTTCTACCGTTATTAATTATATCGGAGTAAAAAGCATCCATTCGGCAATTTCTTTAATTTCCTCGTTGTTGCCGGTGTTGTCAGGTGCTGTTAATATTTTTATTAGCGAAGAAGTTTTCTTTATCTGTTTAGCTTCCAAGACTATCGGCTTTTCACCAATACGTACAGCTTCACGCAAAATTCATGTTTTAGTGATGGATTCTGGAGAAAAATTTGCCATAACTTTCAATGAAAGCTACAGGTTGAAGGGACCCTTAGATATTAATGTAATCATGTTAATAGTTTGCTATAATAAAATATAAATTCCTATATTGCTGAATCTGTTTTGGCAATAGATTAATTAAGTATATTACTTCTTTAAACTTTTAAACCGCACCCGCTATCAACCCCTTTTTTCCTGCCCTCCAATTTATTAAATTATACCATAACATTATACATATTATAGATTATTTTCGGAAGTTAACCGGCAGGAACGTATAAAAAAATAATAAAAATTTATCATTTGCGGGTCGATTTTAAAAAAAAATATCTGATTTATTTATTTTCATACTCGCGTCTGGATTTTTCCGTAGTCTGGGTTTAAAATATTATAAAATAAACAAATTTCATTTATTGGAGCAACAAGAAAAATATATTAAAGCAAAATAAAGCGCGTTATGCTACCAACTATATAAAATAAACATATATTTTCCTGTATGTATTAAAAAGTATATCTTTTTCATCAGAAAAATATGCCGTTTATGCGGCAGGATGTAAAATTAAAGTTTTTATCCACCCCCTGCGGTCAAGCGTGCATACGCTTGTCAGGTTCGGGCGGAAGCCCGATACGATGCTTTTTATGTTTGTTTCGCCGGAGTTTGATTTTGCCGAAAGGCTTGCTTTTCAAACCGCTTGCCGGTTTGGAAAGCAAAATCAAACGAAGCAAGAAACAAACCTCTATAAGCCTTCTTCAGTTTGTGTTTTTACAAACTGAAGAAGGCGTGGGAAACGCTTGAAAAAAATGATTTCATGAAAAGTGATTACTATTTTTATAAAATTGCGGTATAATTAAAATATAAAATGTTTAGTCAATTCTTTTTAGGTTTC
>JAJYWW010000107.1 GCA_021791295.1 bacterium
ATTGGGCAGGCCTTTTCTGTTTCTTTTAGGTTTTTTGCGCTTCGAACCGGCTCTGCCGCCCTGCGCCGTTTCAGCCCCCGTTTCGTTTCCGCTTTCGTCTGGGATTTCGGCCGGGCAATTTTCCCCGTTTTCGGATTCATCTGTTCCGGATTCGAAAAAATCATAATCCGAACCTTCTATCTCGAAAAAATCCCCCGCATATAAAAATGCGGATTTTTCCCATCCTATGTCTATAAAAGAAGCCTGAATACCGGGAAGAACCTGCATTACTTTGCCTTTATAAATATTTCCGTGTTTAGGGGTGCTTTCGTCACGCTCGATAAAAATTTCGGCTAATTTGCCGTCCTCTATAAGCGCAATACGGGTTTCAAAATCATCTTTACTTATAATAAGTTCTTTGGTCAATTATATTCTCCGCCGCAATCTTAATATTTAAACAACTGTTTATTATTTTATCATACTAATCGGTATAAAATAAATAAGTTAAGTTTTTAAATTTTTATACAGATATATCATATATTATTTTCTTTTTAAATTATTTTTTATTTGGATTTATTTTTGTTATATATGATATAATAAAAATTGAAATTTTAAATGATATTTTAACGGATTCGCGAAAGAGGATATAAAATTATATGGATGAGAACGTTGTTTTGTGCGCCGTATGCAGTTGGAGGGGCGTCTGCAAAAAAAAGTACAGCATTTCGGGAATAGAGATTTTTAACTGCCCGGATTTTTCAAGAGACGTTTCTATTAGCATATCCGGCATCGAAGAATTGATGCACTTTATAAATAATTTTAAAAGCGACAGGATAAATTAATTTGAAAAAAGATAAGCTAACGGCGGTTATCGTATTTCTGGTTATAATATTTATTGTTTTCGTATTCGGACTCTTTGTAGGAAAAAAATTGTCCTCTAAAAGTTCAAAAGAAGGAGTTATAAAAGAATCCGCCTTAAAAAATAAAAGCGTTCCTAATGGCGGACTAAATTCCGAAGAACAAAACCCCGTTTCCGCGGACAATATAAAATTTGCTCCGATTTCAAAATTAGCATCTTTAAAAAAAGGAAAAGCCGAAACAAAAAAAACGGAAAAAGTCCAAAAACCGGCAAAACCGGCAGCGGCAAAACCGGCGGCAAAAACTAAAATAGTTTACGTAAAAAAGCCGGTGTACGTATATAAATATATAACGAAAAAAAGTCCTGCTTCGCCTTTTAATTCTAAAATTTATTATACCATTCAAGTTGCTGCTCTTAAAAATTATGCGCAGGCTAAAACTCTGGCGGATAAGCTTAATTCTATGGGATTTTTTGCTTATATCGTCCCCATATCAGTAGCCGGCAAGACGGGAAAAGCGGTTTATCAGCAGGTCCGAGTAGGAAAATTTTCTAACATTGCCGGCGCTAAATCTGTTGAAAATACCATATCGAATAAATTTAAAGTAAAGCCTTATATAATCAAAGTCGATTAGATTATCGTATAAGCCTCTCGGAAACACCCGTCTTTATAAGTTTATACCGTTCTATATGCCCTTATAATTCAATATACATTCACTCTCCATCAAGAAATATTTTTGCATAAGAAAAATGTTCGATATGCGATATAATTAAACTAATTATCTTGACATAATAAAAAAAATAATATATATTTAACAATAATAATTACTATTTAAAAGGGATGACGGATTTTTAAATCCGCTCCATAAAAAGGAGGTATTTTATGTGCGAAGAAAGTTATGAAGAATTTGAAATTGCGGCTGTCGGGAAACCGGTTCCCTCTTTCGGAGAGATTAACACTTACGACCCTAAGACTCACGGGTTCGGAAAATTTAGCTTAGAAGAAGCTAAAAAAAATAAAAAATGGACTATTCTCGTATTTTATCCGGCAGATTACACATTTGTATGTCCGACTGAACTTGCAGATTATGCAGAAAAACAGGATGAGCTCGAAAAGATGGGCGCGCAGTTGGTTTCGATAAGCACCGATACTCATTTTGTTCATATGGCTTGGCAGAGAGACGAGAAACTTTTGGAAAAAGTAAAATTTATTATGGGAGCAGACCCTACCGGAAAGGTTTCTAGGCTTTTCGACGTTTACGACGAAGAAAGCGGACTTGCGTTGAGAGGCACTTTTATTATAAACCCCGAAGGTGTCCTTGTCGCCTCGGAGGTTAATTTCTTTAACGTCGGCAGGAACGCGGACGAGCTCGTCAGGAAGATGGAGGCCAATATATATGTATCTGCCCATCCGGACGAAGTCTGTCCCGCAAAATGGCATAAGGGCGGAAAAACCATTAAACCCGGACCGAACGTTGTCGGCAAGGTTTATGAAGCGTTGAAATAAAAATATTTAACCGCCCCGCCCTGCGGGTTTCCCCTCCTTAAAAAGGAGGGGAGTTTTTATTAAGTTTCCTGCATAGCTGACGGGGTGGTTTATTTTGCTATATATTAGACGTAATGTCGTAAACGCGCTTATAGGCTTCTTCTACGCCGCCTAGGTCGCGCCTGAACCTGTCTTTATCGACTTTTTCAAGCGTTATCTTATCCCAAAGCCTCATTGTATCCGGAGTTATTTCATCTGCCAAAAGTACTTTTCCGTTCAGGATTCCGAATTCAAGTTTATAATCGACAAGCAAAAGACCGTTTTTGTCGAAAAAATCCTTTAAAATTTCGTTTATCTTTAATGCGATTCCCTTAGCCTCTTCAACGTCTTTTGTTTCTCCAAGGTCGAATGCTTTTACGTAGGTTTCGTTAATCATAGGGTCGCCGAGTTCGTCGCTTTTAAAATAAAGCTCTACCACAGGAGAAAGCAGTTTAACGCCTTCCTCGACGCCCATCTTTTTGGCGAGGCTACCTGCCGTGTAGTTTCTCACTACAAACTCTACCGGAAACATTTTTAAATGATGAACCAGCATCTCTCTTTCCGATAATTTTTCGATGAAATGGCTTTCAATTCCCTTGCTTTTCAATAACTTAAACAAAGAAGAGGATATAGCGTTGTTAAATTCCCCCTTCTTCATAATGGTTCCTTTTTTCTGTCCGTTGAAAGCGGTAGCATCGTCTTTAAAATACGTTACCAGCCTGCTGTCGTCGTTTCCGTACAGGTAAAGGATTTTTGCCTTGCCTTCGTAAATTTTTTTAAATCCTTTTTCTTCCGAAGTATTCATAAACACCTCCTATGTTTATAAATTTATAAAATAAAATAATTAAATGTATATAATTTTAAAACTAAAATGATTTTAAATCAATTTAAAATAATGTAAAATAATTAAATTAAATAAATTTTATTTATAATATGAAAAGCAATAAAGTACTTATATATGCCCTTATAGTTTCAGTTGTAATCCATTCTGCGCTGATTTTATTTTTGCTTAAATACGGCAATCAGCATAAAAAAAACAAAAAGGTCCATAAATATACCAAACCTATTCTGGTAGAGCCTTATAAATTTATTAAAAATCTTGAAAAATATAAAATAAAAAACCCTAAATATGCAAGCATTAAGCCTCATTACGCCAAGAAAAACACAAGGCTGAACGCTCCGCCTTCTTTCAGCAATCCGTCGTCGGCTCCTGTTCCATACACGCCGCCCGCCCCTTTCCAGAGGAATTTTGCGAGCAACTACAGGCGCAGAAAGCCAGCCCCGAGATACCGCAGAGTTATAAGCAATTCCCATATAGTATCGAACAATACGTCTTCGCGTCCCAGGCGCAGGCGAAGACTGAGCAATCTTTTTCCGATGGGGAAATTTTTTAACCAAGCAGCGCCGAATGCGGCGGGAACCGGAATAAAAAATCCTTCGCGCGGAATAAAATCGGCTACCGTAAATCTCAATACCACTACTATAAAGTATGCGTCGTATTTACTGCACGTTAAAAATAAAATAGAAAACGTCTGGGAATATCCGTACAGGGCAAGGAGAGAAGGCTTATCCGGACTGCTCGTAATCGAGTTTTCGATTAATAAAAACGGTTCGATACACAGCGTAGCCGTTCTGAGGTCTTCGGGAAAAAAAATTTTGGATAAGGCGGCGGTTAAAGCGATATACGAGGCGGCGAGATATAATCCTTTTCCGCATTACTGGACTATAAACCGGCTTAATATAATAGGAACTTTTATTTACAGGCTTTCCGGTTTTTACGTTTATTGATAAATTCGTGCAATAAAATAAATATAATAGTATAATTTTAGTATAATTTTTCTAAGTTTTAATAATACTGGATTCCCGCCTTCGCGGGAATGACACCCGTTGGCTGAAAAGTTAAACCCTCTAAAGTCATTCCCGCGAAGGCGGGAATCCAGTCAAATAAGGAGATTTTACCGTATGAACATATCCATAGTCGGCACGGGCTACGTAGGTCTCGTTACGGGCGTATGCCTTGCGGATTCCGGCAATACCGTTTACTGCGTGGATAACGACGAAAATAAGATTAAATCGTTAAAAGCCGGGGTAATTCCTATTTACGAACCGGGGCTTAAAGAACTTACCGATAAAAACGTTAAATTAAACAGGCTTTATTTTACGAAAGATTTACGCGAAGCCGTCGGCAAAACCGACGTGGTATTTATAGCCGTAGGCACTCCTCCTCAAGATAACGGGGAAGCGGATTTGTCAAACGTCTTTAAGGTAGCGGAAAGCATCGCTGACTCTATAGACTGCTTTAAAACCGTAATAGTCAAAAGCACCGTTCCGGTCGGGACGTGCAGAAAGGTGGAAAGCATAATCGCCAAAAAAACCAAAAACTTCTGCATAGCGTCAAACCCCGAATTTTTAAAAGAAGGCGCCGCTATAGACGATTTTCAGAGACCCGACAGAATAGTAGTAGGGATTAATTTCAAAAAGGACAACAAGAAAGAAGCGCAGGCGGCAAAAGAAATTATAGACGAAATATACGAACCGTTCGTAAGGACGGGAGCGCCGATATATTTTATGGATACAAATTCTTCGGAACTTACGAAATATGCAGCTAATGCTATGCTTGCGGTAAGAATAACTTTTATGAACGAAATAGCAAACTTATGCGCCCTGACGGGAGCGAACGTAGATAGCGTCAGAATAGGCATAGGTTCCGATAAAAGAATAGGCAAGTCCTTTTTATTCCCTGGAATAGGCTACGGCGGAAGCTGTTTTCCGAAAGACGTAAAAGCTCTGTATCAAACAGCGAAACGGCATAACTACGAATTTAAACTTCTAAAGGCCGCGGACGAGGTGAATGCTTCGCAGAAAGAAATTATCGTAGATTTTATATTAAAGCATTTCAAGGGAGATATAGCAGGCAGGACTTTTGCCCTCTGGGGACTGTCTTTTAAGCCTAAAACCGACGATATAAGGGAAGCACCTTCTTTAGTCATAATATCTAAACTTCTTTCCTACGGCGCTAAAATTAAAGCTTACGACCCTATAGCCATGGACAATACCAGAAAAATTTTCTCGGAAATAGAATATGCGGAAGATATGTACGGCGCGGTTAAAGGCGCGGACGGACTAATAATCGCTACGGAATGGAACGATTTCAGGGTGCCGGATTTCGATAAAATTAAAGCCGCGTTGAAAACTCACGCGGTATTCGACGGAAGGAATATTTACGACAAAAAAAGAATGCTCGAAAGCGGCTTCGATTATTATTCGGTAGGGAGGTAAATTTATTTTGACGAACGTTATCTTATGCGGAGGAAGCGGAACGAGGCTGTGGCCTATTTCGAGGACTTATTTCCCCAAGCAGTTTTATAAACTTATAGGCGATATGTCTTTATTTCAGCTGACAGTTCTAAGAAACAAGGATTTATGCGGCGATTTCATAATCGTAACCAATAAAGACCAGTATTTCATCGCGCTCGACCAGCTCGATGAAATCGGCGTTAAGAACCGCAGGTTTATTTTAGAGCCTGCTCCCAGAAATACCGCGGCGGCCGTCGCGCTGTCATGCTTAGACGCCGCCGAAAACGGTTCGGATTTGGTTTTCGTTACCCCGTCCGACCATCTCATAAAAAACGAAGACGCTTATAAAAATATTATAGATACCGGGCGGGACGAAGCCATAAAAGGCGGCATCGTTATGTTCGGCATTAAGCCGATGTACCCTGAAACCGGTTACGGCTACATAGAAGCCGGAATGCCCTTAAAAACCCGAAATGCCGCAATATCTCCGGTTTTGTCTTTCAAAGAAAAACCCGATAAAGAAACCGCCGCGAAATATATTTCGGAAAAGAATTTTTACTGGAACAGCGGAATGTTGATGTGCCGACCCGAAATACTTCTTAAGGAACTTCAGTCCCTGTGTCCCGCAATTTACGAAAATTCAAGGGAGGCTTATAAAAACGTGTTGAAGGATGGCGGCATGATAAAGGTCAAAGAAGCTGATATGCTCAAAATAGAGGAAAATTCTATCGATTTTGCCCTTCTGGAAAAAACAAAATGCGTAAAGGTCGTGGAATCCGATATCGACTGGTCCGACCTTGGAAATTTTGATTCAATTTATAACGAGCTGGAAAAAGACGAAAATAATAACGCCGTAAGTTCGAAAGAAGATATAGTCGGCATTAATTCTAAAAACAATCTTATAATGTCCGGCGGGAAAATGGTTGCCGCTGTAGACATAGAAGATTTGATAATCATCAATACCGACGACGCTATTTTAATTTCTAAGAAAGGTTCTTCGCAGAACGTTAAAAAAGTCGTAGATGAATTAAAAAATAGAAATTCCGAACTTCACACCCATCATCTTACCGTCCATAGGCCTTGGGGCTCATATACCGTTTTACTCGAATCCGCTCTTTATAAACTTAAAAAGATTTCGGTAAAACCCGGCGCAAAACTTTCGCTTCAAAAGCATTTTCACAGGTCTGAGCACTGGATAGTAACGAGCGGAACAGCCATTGTTACCGTAGGCGATAAAGAGACGCTTTTAATGGCCAACGAATCTACTTATATTCCTATGGGATTCGTCCACAGGCTCGAAAATCCGGGTTTGATACCGCTGGTTATTATAGAAGCGCAGGTGGGGGAATATCTTAAAGAAGACGACATAGTCAGGTTTGAAGACGACTACGACAGACTGTAAGCCGTGGCGGAGCTATAAATTAAATTCCGATTCGTAAATTTCCAAAGTATCCTTTATGCCGTCCAGTTTATCGTCTAATTTATATATTTCGTTATTATATTCGCAGTATCCGTTGTCCAGTAAAGATTCCGCCGTTTTTTTATTTTTAGTTAAAAATATGTGGACGGACAGCGGGTCGCCTATATTGTCGAGAGATATAACCGATGTATTGCCTTTTTCCGCGTTTTTGCTAAAAAATTGGCGCAGTAATTCTCCGGTTTGTTTATTTCTAATTCCGTAATAAGTCATGAATAGAGTTTTTTAAAAGCCGCTATATAATATTTATAGTTTTCCCAGTATTTTTGTATATAGGCGCCAAGAGTAAAATTGTCGGAACTGCCTGCTTACTGCGGTTTTAATTGGTTGCGGGGGCAGGATGAGCGCAAACGGCGTGCGTTTGCATGCTGAACTCCGTTCGAACCTGCGACCTTTGGGTTATGAGCCCAAGAATACTACTTATAACTTATTAAATTTATTGATTTATTTATCATATTTAAAAATACTGTATCTAAAATTGTATTTTTAATCCCGTCTCGGTTTCAGAATATTAATTAATAATGAATATAAGTATATCATATAGCCGCAAAAAAAGAAAAGAAATATGCGACCAATGGGAGCAGTCAAAAAAGTAATGAATTGATAGAATTATTTTTTTTTAAAAAAAGAAAAAGCTAAATAAGAATAAAAGCAAATATGCGAGCAAGGCGAGTAGTCGAAAAAAGCTAAATAAGTTAATATCAAGTTTGAATATTTTAATATGAACCTTGTTAATAAATTCACAGCAGGTTTATCTTAAAACAGAAGCGAAGCATTATAACTATACGCCCCACGCAGTAAACCGCTTTTTTGAAAAAACCCGCCCCCCGCCAGTCGTAGCCTTAAAGTTAAACCGTATTCATAAAAGGGATATATTGAATTTGTCTTTTTTGTAAGTTATTGTTTTTAAAAGTTAGTTAAAACAATATCGCTTCCAGATTCATACTGTTTGTCATACCTTCAATCAAAAACTCCGGAGCTTCACCCTGTTGGGATAACGTGCTTAGGCTGTTTTCATTAACCCGATACTTTTTCCAGTTCTCTTCCAGTAGAAGAAGGGCCGAATAATGCAATTATCCCAGCTAAAAAGCCGGTAACTCCGATTGCGACGAAACCGTAGAAAAAAGAATACCTTTGAACAAGGGCGGGTAAAAGAAGGGCTCCGACAGCTCCTCCTAAATGGCCTATGCCGTCGCTTAACGCGAAGCCGGTAGCCCTGGCCCTGGTAGGGTAGCTTTCTGCCGTATAAGTGTAGGCAACCTGCAGATAAATACCAAGCGAAAGGGAAGCGAGGAACGAACCTGTCATTATTGTTATAGCCCCGGCAAGGGTTCCGAATAAGAGCATGGCCGTAAACCATATAAAGGTTGCTAAAATTATGGAATATTTCCTTTCTATCCTGTCTGATAAATAAATCATTAAAGCCGCGCCAATCGGGTAGCCGGCAGAACCGATGGAAAGGTATTTTATGGAAGTGAAAAGCGAAATATGCATGAAGCTAAGAAGGGTCGCAGAATCCCCCAAAAAACCGTAGTTTCCGATATACCAAAGGAACCACATCGATGTAAACAAGGCAAGTCTTTTTACATATATTCCCTTAAAAACATATTGGGTCGGAAATTTTCCGGATTCGATATTAACTTTAACAGACACAGGTTCTTTCAGCTTAATTCCCCGGCTTTTAATATATTCCTCCATTTTTTCCAGTATATTCAGGGCTTTTTTAGTATTACCGTTTAAAATTAGCCATCTTGGAGATTCCGGGAGTTCGAATCTCAGTAAAACAGCAATAAATGCTATTATCCCGCCCATGCCGAAAAGTATCCTCCATCCCGAATAAAATACCGGAACGATAGCTAAGGCGATAAACGGCGTAACAGTCTGACCCATTATCCCTATAAGGAAAGTAAACGATGTAATCTTCCCCCTTATGCGGGGAGGGGCAATTTCCGAAAGATAAACCGATACGAGATTAAGGTCGGCTCCGACTCCAAGCCCCGTTATAAACCTGAAGAAAGACAGTTCGGTCATGTTAGTCGAAACAGCGTCCCCAAATGACCCTATGCCTGTAATGACCATGGTGAGCAGAAGCATTTTATATCTGCCGTATTTATCCGCGAAAGTCCCGATAATGTACGAGCCGGCAATATAGCCTATTAAACCTATAGACAGCGCGAAAAATAATATTTCGGAATGAGAAAGCCTGAACTGGACGGCGATCGGGGGCATAGCAAAACCTATATCCGCTATATCGAAAAACGTAAAAAAGTATCCAAGCCCTATTATAAGTAGGGAAACAGGCGGAAGCGGCCAGCGCTCCAGCCTGTCCATGCGGGCAAGAATGTTTTCATTCAGGGAAATTATATCTCCGTTTGAGTTATTCATATGCTTACCTCCTATCGGTCGGGTTTAAATTATTCTATTCTCAAAATATAATTTTACTTCAGTGAAGTCAATACAAAAATTCAAATCCATAACATTACTGTTTTTGTCTCCCTAATTCCACGCTTTGTACTTCGGAGGCTGTCTGCCGGATTAGGCTTCCGCTTACTATTTTAAAATTATCCGGCTATTATAATATTCTAAAATAAGATGAAAAACTAACAAATGAGATTTTGTTATGGCTAATTTAGTTCTTTTATTACATCCTTAAACAATAAAACGCGAAAAAAATTATTAGGTCTCTAAAAGCTCCAATACGACTTTCGATTTAAACTCCGGTGTAAACTTTATGTGAATTTGGCTCATTTTAATTAACCCCCCCTTTTTAATATTAAATTGTTTTAGTTTTTTAATAACCGACAGCGGATATTAAAATTTTAACAGATTTTCATATTTAGGGAAGTAAGATTTTAAAATTACTGTCTTGATTTATTGGTTCATTATATTCTAACATGTCCTTTTCCGCCAGGTCATTGGAGAGTGCTTTATACACGGACTTTAAGTCGGCCATGAACTCCTTCTGGTTTTTGGAGGCCACGCATCGGACGCTGCTTCTAATCTGGTGGATTACGCAGAGCTGTATTTCGGTTTTGGAATACATGGAGTTAATGGCATCGGATATCTTTGTAAACGGATTATAAAAGCCAAAGGCTTTATGCTGCTAAAGATGCGCTCCTGTCCCTGGGAGTATCTAGTTCGAAGGAATCATGGGAAATATGGACTGTTGGAAGTTGAACCGTTCTTGCGGTTCTTTCGTCTATTAAGGACATCCTGAGCTATGTGGGAGTCGAGCTCGGCGGATAATGCGGTTTCTACAAGTTCTTTGATTAGAGGGGTTAGGACGCCGCCTTTGCCGGTAAGCTTTTTGCCGGGAAGCATGTCCTTGACGGCGGAATTAAAATCGAAAGACGGTTTTTTGTTAATTAAATCTTAATCGTTTCCGGAAAAATGTTCCATGTGTCAGTCTCCTTTTTGGGGTTAAGGTGATTATATCAACCTGACACAGAATTTTGAACGGTCTCTAAATGGCGGCGGCTATCTCTGACGCTACGGCTTTATCTTTAGTTTTACAGCTTTGTTGATATAGTTTGCCGTCAACCATAAATTTACACCAATAAACTTGACCACGCTTATATATATTCGTAAATTGTATCTAAATTTTATCAATATTAATAAATTATGGCTAAGATAGGATATTGCTTGAAAGGCTTATTTATTGCGGTTTTAATTGGTTGCGGGGGCAGGATTCGAACCTGCGACCTTTGGGTTATGAGCCCAACGAGCTACCGGACTGCTCCACCCCGCGATGATTTTTTCGTATAACTTATTTATTATATATTCTAATTAATTTTATTGCAAGTTTAAAATGTCCTTGATTTTTTCAGTCCGATTTATCATAATGATACAATAAGATATTTTTTGGAAAACTACTTTAATAATTAAGAATTTATGCGGGGGTGCAATAATTATAACTATGGATACCGACGAGAGCAAAAAAACTCCATTATACGACGAACATGCTAAAATGGGGGCAAAAATCGTTTCGTTCGCCGGATTTTATATGCCGCTTTATTATAAAAGCATAATAGAAGAACATTTGAACGTGAGAAACAACTCCGGCATTTTTGATATAAGCCATATGGGCGAAATAATTATAAAAGGCAAAGACGCTTCGTATTTCGTAGATTACGTTTTTACCGCCGACGTTTCGAAGATAAGGCAGGGAGATATAGTTTATTCGTTAATCCTTAATGAAAAAGGCGGAATAATCGACGACGTTACGGTTTTCAAGTTTTCCGAAGACGAGTATATGGTTGTCGTAAATGCGGCAAATACGCAGAAAGATTTTGCTTGGATTAATTATATACAGACCGGGTTTCAGAAAAAAGGCAAAGACGTTTCAGTCCAAAATATAAGCGACGCGATAGGGCTTCTTTCCGTGCAGGGGCCTAAATCGAGGGATTTGATATATCCTCTGATAAGCGACGCAGTCAAAATAGGAAAATGCGGACTGTTCGATTTTAAGTTTAAACCTAAAAATATCAAGGATTTAAAGCATTTTGAATTCGGCTGTGCCGAGTTTAAAGACGTCAACATAGAAGCGATGATTTCGAGAAGCGGTTATACCGGAGAGTTCGGATTCGAAATATTCATACCCGCTGAAAAAACGGCGGTTTTGTGGAACTATCTTTTAAAAAACTCCCATCTTTCCAGCCTTCTTCCTGTCGGCCTGGGAGCAAGAGACACTTTAAGGTTCGAGGCGGCGCTTCCTTTATACGGACACGAGATGGACGAAACTATAAACCCTTACGATGCCGGTCTTGAGAAATATCTTTCGGACACTAAAGATTTTATCGGAAAAGAAGCTTTAAAAAATATTAAAAACAAAGAAAAAAGATTAATTTTCTTTAAGCTTTCAGGCAAACAGATACCGAGGCATTCCCAGAGGATACTCGACGAAAATCTTAAGCCTATAGGCTGTATCGCAAGCGGAACCTACAGCCCTTCAAATAAATTTCCGATAGGCAGCGCCTACATTTCGGATTCGGGCGTCAATGCTTCTTTTTTGAAAAATTTTTTCATAGATATCAGGGGAAATTTTGAGAAGGCCGAAGTGGTTTTGCCTCCTTTTCACAAACACGTTAAAGCCGGCGGTTAAAAATAAAAATAAAAACATAAAATAATCAAATAACATAATTAAATAAGCCAAGGGGTTAAAAATGATTAAAAGCGGGTCGTTTTATTTCTCTAAGTCTCATGAATGGATAGGCAGGGATTCAAATAATAAATATCGCATAGGAATTTCGGATTTTGCACAGTCGGAACTTGGTGACGTCGTTTACATTTCGCTCCCGGAAGCGGGAAAGGCTTATAAAAAAGCAGGCAAAATAGGCGAAATAGAATCGGTTAAGTCCGTTTCGGAAATTTACGCACCTGTTGACCTTAAAATAATTTCCGTAAATTCAAAGCTTAACGATACGCCCGAACTTATAAATCAGGAACCGAAAGGAGCGGGTTTTATCGCCGAAGTTGAAATATCTAACGATTCCGATGTAGAAGGATTAATGGTCGAAGATGCGTATAAAAATTTTATAGCCGATTCGCACCATGAATAATTTTCGTTATTTTCCTAATTCAAAAAAAGATATAGCAAAATTATACCGCATTTTAGGTATCAAAGATAAAAAAGAGCTTTTCGGAAAGATACTTGGCGGCATCCCTTTAATGGACGGCAGTCTTCTTAATACCATTCCAGAGGAGTTGGACGAAGATGCTCTCTACCGCTTTTTTTCGGATATCGATTCTAATATTCCTGCAAAAAGGAGAACCGCCGTCTTCGCCGGAGGCGGAATATATAATCATTTCGTTCCTTCTGCAATAGACGGCTTAATTTCTAGGTCCGAATTTTATACTCCTTATACCCCTTATCAGCCCGAAGTCAGCCAGGGAACCCTTTTTGCCCTTTTTGAGTTTCAGTCGTTCATTGCCGGAATTATCGGCATGGACGTAGTAAACGCATCAATGTACGACGGCGCAGAAAGCCTTGCGGAAGCGGTTTTAGCGGCTATGAGGCTCTCGTCGGCAAACCGCGATATGCCGGTAAGCCATAAGGACGATATAATACTGATTTCCGACGGCGTAAATCCAAGCTACGTTTCCGTTATTAAAACTTTTGCCGGCGGCACCGGCGTTAAAATCGGGAAAGTAAAATTAAACGGCGAAACCGGACAGACAGATATCGAAGACTTAAAGCAAAAACTTGCGGGCGGCGGCGGCAGAGTGCCCGCGGTAGTCGTCCAACAGCCCAACTATTTCGGGGTCATAGAAGATTTGGAAGCGCTTGAACTGCCCATTCATTCTGATTTTAATTCTAATTCCGGTTATAATCCAAGCTTCATAGTGTCGTCAACCGAACCTTACAGTTTCGGGGTTATCAATCCTCCAGGGTATTACAATGCCGATATTTTTGCCGGCGAGGGAAATTCGTTCGGAAACTATATGAATTTCGGCGGCCCGCTTTTAGGCCTTTTTGCCGCTAAAAAAGAATACGTCCGGCAGATGCCGGGAAGAATCGTCGGCAAAACCAAAGACGGCAAAGGCAGAGACGCTTACGCTTTTATTCTTTCGACGAGGGAACAGCACATAAGGAGAGGGTCGGCTACTTCAAATATATGCACGAACAGCTCTTTAAACGCGGTGAGAGCGGCAATATATCTATCTTTGTGCTCTAAGAGCGGATTTAAAGAAATTGCCTCGTTAAATCTCAAACTTGCCCATATATTAAGAGACAGGCTGTTAAGTTCGGGACTGTTCGAACCGCTTTACGACGGAGATTTTTTTAACGAATTTTCTCTTAAATTAAAGATAAACGGAAATAAAAATAATAATACGACCGCCTCAGAATTTATAGAGAAAATGGCGGAAAGAGATATTATAGCGGGCGTAGCGGTTTCGGAAAGCGCCTTATTGATATCCACCACCGAAAACAACCGTTTAAGCGATATAGAAAAATACGCAGAAAATGCAAAAGAGGTGTTAAATGCCTAAATTTCCCGGAATAAAAGGTATATTTTTAGACGAAGACCCGTTAATAGAGCAGGGTTCTAAAGGATTAAGAGGCATAGGCTTACCCGATTGCGGCTTAAAAAAATCGGATTTAAAAAAAGACGAAAGCGAATATATAAACGCAAAATATATAAGAAAGAGTCCTCCCGAACTGCCGGAAGTATCGGAGCCTACCGTAGTGAGGCATTTTACGAGGCTTTCAAGCTGGAATATGTGCGTCGATACCGTTTTCTATCCGCTCGGCTCCTGCACGATGAAATATAACCCTAAAATAAACGAAAAAATAGCGGCGCTAGAAAATATAAAAAATCTGCATCCTTTAACCCCTGCGCGGTTAATCCAACCGGCGTTAAAAATAGTCGACGATTTCAATAATATTTTATGCGCGCTTACCGGACTTGCGGAGTTCGGTTTTGCTCCGCAGGCGGGAGCGGCCGGCGAGTTTGCGGGACTTAAAATAATTAAAAAATATTTCGATTTAAAAGGCGAAAACAGAAAAACGATATTGGTGCCGGACAGCTCGCACGGAACAAATCCAGCTAGTTCCGTTCTTGCCGGATTTACGCCGGTAGAAATTAAAACCGGAAAAGCGGGGACGCTGGGTGCTGAAGAATTGAAAAAGTTCATTTCAAAAGACGTTGCCGGAATTATGATAACCAATCCTAATACGTTCGGGGTTTTTGAAAAAGATATAAAGAAAATAGCCGAAATTATGCATAAAAACGGTTCGTTTGTTTATATGGACGGCGCCAACTTTAACGCTTTTCTCGGAAGCGCGAGAGTTTCCGATATGGGAATAGATTTAATACAGCTTAATCTGCATAAGACTTTTTCTACTCCTCACGGCGGGGGCGGACCCGGAAGCGGCGCGCTTGGCGTAGTCGAATCTTTGAGGGAATTTCTTCCCGTTCCTTACGTAAAGAAGGTTGGAGGCGACGTCAGTGCAGATAAAAATTTTAACCGCCCGGTTTACGAATTATCGGAAGACAAAAAAAATTCCATAGGAAGGATGACGCCGTTTTTATGCAACTTTGCGGTCTTACTTAGGGCATACGCCTATCTTCTCTCGCTTGGCAGAGAAAACATTGGTTCCGTCAGCGAAATTGCAGTGCTTAACGCAAACTACGTCAAGAAGAAGCTCGGCAAAATACTGTCCGGTTCAGACCCTTTCGAAGAAGGGTTGTGTATGCACGAATGCGTTTTTAGTGATAAAGCTATAGAAGAAAGCGGGGTATCGACTATCGAGCTCGCAAAACTTTTAATCGATTACGGTTTCCATCCGCCGACGGTTTATTTTCCGAAAAATATACACGGAGCTATTATGATAGAGCCTACCGAAACCGAATCAGTAAGGACGCTGGATAATTTTATAAAAGCGGTAAAAGAAATAAAGTTTAAAACCAAAAAGTCTAAAGCGGTTAAGTCTCCGCAAAAAACAAAGGTCGGAAGGGTCAACGAGGTTCTTGCCAATAAACAGCCTATATTTAAATATTAGTATAATATGGTATAATTTATTATATAAGAAGTTCGAGGTAAAAGCATATGAATATGAATTTTAAAGAGGTCGATTTCGGGTCTGCCGACGGCGGAGTCTTATATGGGTCTTTGTTCGGTTCATATCCGGATATAGTTATACTTGCGCACGGAAAAGTTTTTAACAAGGAAAGCTATTACGACCTGTGCGACATTCTGCTGAAAAATAAAATATCTTCGTTGACTTTCGATTTCAGGGGATACGGAAATTCGAAACCTGGAAGCGGCGGGTTAAACGCCTATGGAGAGGATATTATAGGAGCGATTAATTTTGCTAAAAGCCTGGATTTTGTAAAAAGTATCACCCTTTTAGGCTCGAGCATGGGGGGAGGGGCTGTTTTGAACGCGTCAAAACTTTATCGTCCTTCTGAAATAAAATCCGTCATAGCTCTTTCTCCTGTTTACGCCGAAGGAGTCGATTTTATCGACGTCCCCATCCATTATCTCGGAACGGAAGGAGAACAGTTTGCCGAAGGCATCAAAAAAATGTATGCCATGACCAAATCGCCGAAGACGCTCCGCTTTTTCAAAGGCGCGGCGCACGCGCAGAATATTTTCGGCACGGAAGCCAAAGAAGAGCTTATTTCTCTTATAATTTCATATATCAAAGACGGAAATATAAATACGGGCAAAGCGGAATAACGGATAAATTATGCCCGCTATCATTTTCGTCTTTTTCGTTATACTTCTGCAGAGGGCCAATACCAACCTCATACAATCTATTAACCCTTTATTCGTAAGATATGTTCTCGACAAAAACCTTTTTTACGTCGGAATTACTACGGCGGTTTATGCCGTAAGCACTCTTTCCGTCAGGTATCTTATCAGCATAAGAATTAAGCCTCAGGCCGTTTCAAAGTTCGTAATGGCCGGACTTTTATTGTTTTCGGCGGCTATATTGGGATATTTTTTCTCGGCGGATTATGCCGAATTTTTAATATTCGTCGTAATATCCGGTTTTGCGACGGCGATAATCATGCCGTTCCTTCTGTCGTTAGTCCATTTAGTTTCCGATAAGTCCGTAATAGAAAAAAATCTTACGGTATATTCCTTAATGCTGAGCCTTGCCCTTGTTTTCGGGCCGCTTTTAAGTTCAGCCCTTCTGGCCGTCCTGCCTATCCGCTGGATTTATATTATGCTGTGCCTGTTCGGCATAACGGCGTTTTTCTTTGCGGTGAAAATTCATTTAAAGAGCAGGGATGCGATTAAAGAAAAACTTGCGGATAAAGATTCCGGAAAAAACGCTTCGGAAAAAGCTGGAAATGGCGGTTCGGTTTCTTTACTGCTTAAAAACCGCGGATTTCTCGAAGTGATTTTTTACAACACTACATTCAGCATTGCCTTTGCTTCGGTCGTAGCCCTCGGCGGGGTTTTTGCGAGGGATAATTTTCATATAAAATATTTTGAAATAACGCTTTTATTTTCGCTTTTTTTTGTTTCGTCGTTAATCGCGAGATTAGTTCTCCTGTACTTTACGAAAAAAGGAAGTATTAAGAATAAAACCAAAATCCTGAATATTTCCATATTGATATCCGCCCTGTCTTTCGCCTTGATGGTTTTTTCAAAAGACATAGGTTTTTACGTTTTGGGTTTAATAATATTCGGAATACCGCACGCGCTTGTTTTTCCCATTGGAACCATGAGGATATCCGAAACTGTAGATATGAAGGATATGGTAGCCGCTAATACGATATACCAGTCCAATTTCGACTTGGGCGGCATCATAGGGCCGTTTTTCCTTTCGTATCTGGCCGGCATTTATTCCATAAGGTTCGTCTTCGGTATAATCGCCGTTTTTCTGCTTGCGGCGTTTATAACCGGGAAATATATAAAAAGCGGTATCTAAGCGGAAGTTTTTAATTTTTTTTAGTTTTATGCTTGACGATATGTTTTTAAAATGCATATAATATGCATTTTAAACGATAAATTTAAATTTAAAAAATAGACTGCATATGGGTATATTTAAAAACCGTCGTTATTATGTTAATAAGTTTTTAAGCGTTCCGGTATATGTTAAAATCTTTGGAATTATATTCCTTGCCGTAATAATTCTAGAATTTGCGACTATAATATCCATATACATAATATTTTACAAGGCTGAATATAACAGGCTTGAAAAATCGGGAAATGCCGCAGGCAAAATAATTTCCTATAAAATAGAGGATTATATAGAAGCCGGCAATGTTGCAGGGCTGAGAAAGATTCTCTGCTACACCGTAAGGAACAGCACTTTGTTAGATTACGCCATGGTTAAAAATGAAAATGGCAAAACTATCGTATTTGTAACAAAAAAAGGTTTGAAATCGTCGGGAAAAAAAATATCGCCCGGTTATTCCTTTGAATATATCAATAAAAACGCGGTAGATTTAAAATTCAATATTTTAAACGACGATAAAAGCGGAAAATACGGTCCGGTCGGCGCAAAAATAGGAACCCTTCAGCTTGGTGTATCATCCGATACTTTCCACTATTTTTTTAAAATTACGGTTACGTTGATTATTTTTGTTTTAATACCTCTTATAATCCTCGCCGTAATTTTTTTATGGTGGATGTCTAAAACGGTACTGAAGCCTTTGTCTGAACTGCAGGAGGCATCGGAATCCGCTAAACGCGGAAACTACGATATAACCGTTAAAACACCTAAGTTTGCGGACGAAAAATTAACCGGGCTCATAAACGGATTCAACAATATGATGCTTGCTTTCAGGAAAACCGAAGATAAGTGGCAGACTAAAGATTTACGCAGAAAAGAATTTATCGAGGAAGTTATTAAAGCGCAGGAGCTGGAACGAAAGAAACTTTCGAGGGAGCTTCACGACGAAATGGAGCAGTTTCTCGTATATATTAATATGAAATTCAAAGTTCTCGAGAAATTATACGGCATCGGCGAAGAAAACAAAGATATAGAAGAAATGCGTTCTTATATCGCGAAGGAGTTCGACAATATAAAAAATATAACCAAAGAACTAAGACCCGGCGTGCTTTACGAACTCGGTTTATATAAAGCCATAATGCAGTATGCGGAAGAGATTAAATTTAACCACGGCATCGACGTGGAGATATTCACCTCCGGAATGCAGGAATTTAAAGCCGACGAATATACGGAAATAAATATTTACAGAATTTTTCAGGAGGCGTTTTCCAATATAATAAGGCATTCTAACGCCACGGCGGTAAAAATCGCGATAAATTTTGAAAACTGCATATTCCACGCCGTAATAGAAGATAACGGAAAAGGTTTTAAGCCGGGCAAGACCGATAAAAACAAAGACGAAAATTTCGGAATAATAGGGATGAAGGAAAGGGCGGAAATACTCCGCGGCGGTCTTCATATAAAAACTAAAGCCGGCTCCGGGACTTCGGTTTCTTTTAATATACCGATAGATAAAACGGATGAAAACACCGGCGGTGCATAAGTATTTAAAAATTTTTAAAAATAGGTTAAAATAAAAAATATAAACAAAAATTTGCTGGAGGGAGAGAGGCGGTAGCAAAAACCACAAAACCGGAGGAATATTTTATGAAAAAAATTACGGTTGCGATTGCCGACGACCATCCTATAGTAATATCTGGACTTAAATCCCTGATGTCTTTACAGCCGGAAATAGAACTTGTCGGGGATACCGCAGATATAGAACTTCTGCCCGGACTAGTGGAAAAATATAAGCCGGATATTCTTATGCTCGATATATCGTTCAGCGAAAAAAGCGGGCTTAATTATATAGGGTCAATTAAGGAAAAATCTCCTTCGACAAGGGTTCTTGTTTTAACTATGCACGAAGAGTTGTACCTTCTGCGTGAAGCATTAAGCAAAGGCGCGGCGGGATTTCTTTCGAAACGTTCGATTTACGAAGACCTTTTATACGCCGTAAAATCTATTATTAACGGCGGCACATACATCCATCCGTTAATGGCTGAAAAGCTGGCGCATACCGTTTACGACGGCGGCAGTAACGATATGAACCTAAGCAAAGACCCCGAACAAATTATATGGGCATTATTGAGCAGGCGCGAGCAGGAAGTCCTTATCGGCGTCGCAAAAGGGCTTTCAAATAAAGAGATAGGCTTGCAGTACGATTTGAGCGAAAAAACCGTTGCTACTTACAGGCTTCGCGGCTTAGCCAAACTTAAAATTTCCAACAAAACCGACCTGTTAGACCTCTGCCTTAAATTAGGCTACATAAAATAGAAAAAATCTGTAAGAAATTATCCTGCGAAATATAATAAAGTATATTACACGTTCATACCTTATTAATAC
>JAJYWW010000054.1 GCA_021791295.1 bacterium
TTTCTATGATGAGAAAAAAAATAAGCCTGCCGATTCACGTTCATTCCCACTCTACCAGCGGATTTGCTTCCATGTCGCTTCTTAAAGCAGTAGAAGCTGGAGCGGATATTATAGATACGGCGATATCTTCCATGTCCTGCGGAACATCCCATCCGCCTACCGAATCCATGGTTTTTACGCTATCCGAAATGGGCTACGACGTCGATCTAGACCTTGAAAAACTTAAGGAAGTCGCAGATTATTTTAGAAGCGTAAGAAAAAGATACGTTTCTTTGGAAAGCGAATATACTAATATTAATGCCGACATTATAGTGACTCAAGTTCCCGGCGGAATGATGTCTAATCTTGCAAGCCAGCTTAAGGAACAGAATGCGCTGGATAAAATGGAGGAGGTGCTTTATGAAGTGCCTCAGGTCAGGGAAGATTTCGGTTATCCTCCTCTGGTAACTCCTTCATCGCAGATTGTAGGAACGCAGGCCGCTCTTAACGTAATAACCGGAGAAAAATATAAAGTCGTCACAAGCGAAACTAAAAACTACCTAAAAGGCTATTACGGGAAACCGCCCGCAGAAATTAATCCGGAGATACAAAAAAAAGTGCTTGGAAACGAAGAAGTCGTAACCGTAAGGCCGGCAGATTTATTAGAACCTGAAATGTCTAAGGAATATAAAGATATTAAAGAGTTTGATATAAGCGAAGAGGATTTCATGTCTTACGTGCTATTTCCGAGTATAGCTTTAGAATTTTTTAAAGCAAGAAAAGAAGGCAGTCTGCCCGATTATTCAAAGCCTACGGATGCCGATACTCTAAAAAATTTATCCGAGGGCAATAATATAATCCCTGAAGTTTCGGATTCTTCTATTCTCGTAAAAGACGGAGGACTGGCTCCGAGCGAGTTTATCGTTACAGTTCACGGCGAAAGCTATAAAATTAAAATTGCAGGAGCCGGACATAAATCCGATCAAAAAAGACCGTTCTTTTTAAACGTGGACGGCACTCTTGAAGAAGTCGTCATAGAATCTCTTACCGAAATAGTTCCAAGCGCAGGCGGCGAAATAGTGGGCGAAAGTATAGCGCGGTCTAAAAGGCCTTCCCCGAAAAGAGAAGGCGACGTTTATGCGCCTATGCCCGGACGAATTACGAAAGTTATGGTTAAAGCAGGCGACTCCGTTAAAGCAGGCGATACGGTTTTAATAGTGGAAGCGATGAAGATGGAAAACGAAATACATACTCCCATAGACGGAACGGTTAAAGAGATATACATAAAAGAAGGGGACAGCGTAAATCCCGACGAAACTTTGATTTACGTAGAGTCGTAAATTTATAAATTTGCGGTATAATTTAGGTAGGAAGGTGTTTTAAATTGATTAGAAAAACTGCGGCAATGGGTTATTTTTATCCTGAAGGATTAAATAACATAAATAATTTAATAGATTCTTTTAAAGCCGATATTCCGGTCTCCGGAAAAAAAATAGACGCATTCGGGATTATATCGCCGCACGCGGGCTATGTATATTCCGGCAAAATTGCTTACGAAGGATATTCGAGCATCGATATAAAAAACAATATAATCATTATAGGTCCTAACCATACCGGTTTGGGAGCCGACTATTCGGTAATGAATAAAGGAAAATACGATTTTAAAGATTTTTCCGTTCCGATTAATTCAAAACTTGCCGACGCTATTATCGAAGATGCGGACAGTCCTTTTATTGCCGACGAGCAGGCTCATTTAAGGGAGCATTCCGTCGAAGTTCAGATTCCGCTCATATACAATTTAAAAAAAGATTTTTCCATAGTTCCCATAGTTATTTCGTTTATCAGATATAACGACGTTGTTAACGCTTCAAAAGCTATATATAACGCTTTAAAAAAATTAAATTTAATAGACGACGTTTTAATAGTCGCAAGTTCCGATATGACTCATTACGAACCGGCCGAGTCGGCAAAATATAAGGACGATATCGCGATAAAAGAAATACTGGATTTAAATTCACAGGGTTTGTACGAAAAAGTAAGGTTAAACGATATTACGATGTGCGGTTTTATACCCGCATCCATAATGATTAACGTCGCCAAAATGGCGGGGCGAACCAAAGCAAAACTTATAGGATATACCAATTCCGGAGAAGTTACCGGCGATTATTCAAGCGTAGTCGGATATTCTTCTATCGTTATATATTAAATACATTTAAATAAACCCCTTAACATTTATTATGGATACAATAAAAACAAGATTTGCTCCGAGTCCTACGGGCTATCTGCATATAGGCGGAGCAAGGACGGCTCTTTTTAACTATGTTTATGCTAAACATAACGGAGGAAAATTTGTTTTAAGAATTGAAGACACAGATTTTGAACGTTCCGAAAAAATATTTGAAGAAGATATAATAGAAAGCCTTAAATGGATGTCTATTATACCGGACGAAGAAATATTGCATCAATCCGAACGTATTAATATCTATAGTTCTTACGTAGAAAAACTTTTAAAAGAAGGAAAGGCTTATTACTGTTTTTGCTCAAAAGAGCTTTTAGAAGAAGACAGAAATAAACTTATAACCGAAAACAAAAAACCTATGTACATCGGCAGATGCCGTGAATTCAAGCCGGATGCCGAAATGCTAAAAACACCGCACGTTATAAGGTTTAAAGTGGACAGGGAAGCAGGGTCAGCCACGTTTTTTAAAGACTTAATAAGAAATCAGGTTATAAGCATAGAAAACAAAGAAATTGACGATTTCGTAATAGTCAGGGAAGACGGAATTCCTACTTATAACTTTGCGGTAGTAATAGACGATGCCATGTCCGGAATAACGCACGTATTAAGAGGCGACGACCATGTCAGCAATACGCCTAAACAAATAATGCTATATAACGCTTTAGGCTTTAAAGTGCCGGAATTTGCTCATGTTTCCATGATACTCGGTTCCGACGGCAAAAGGCTTTCTAAAAGGCACGGCGCTACCTCCGTCATCCAGTACAAAAAGGAAGGATTTTTACCGGAAGCTTTAGTCAATTATCTCATTAGGCTCGGCTGGTCCCACGGTAACGACGAAATTCTTTCTATGGATGAAATTATAAAATTTTTCGATTTAAAAAACATAAGCAAATCCGCCGCTATTTTTAATACCGAAAAATTATTATGGCTCAATTCCCATTATATAAAATCAAAAGACCCATTCACCTTAATAAAACTTATAAACGATATATTGGAAGATTCGCAAGCTAAGCTGAACGAAGACGTAAAAACTGCGTCGCTCGTCGATTCACTTAAAACACGTTCCAAAACTTTAGTCGAATTAAGGCAGAAATTAGATTTTTTCTTGAATAAAACCCTTGAATATAATGCAGGCGTTCTTGACGAATTTAATTTTAATCAAAGCGATGCCGATTTCTTGTCGGCTTTTAAGGGTTTTATAATAAGCTTGAACGATAAAATTTTTATAGACGGGAAAAATTTGGATGATTTGAAAGTCTCGATAGAATCCATAAAAAATGCATTTAACGATTTTTTTTCTCAAAACGGATGGACTATGAAAGAAAAAGCCATGATAATCAGGCTTGCTTTTACGGGAGAAAAAGTCAGCCCTCCTATATACGAGATGATATTTTCATTAGGAAAAGAAAGATGCGCCGAGAGAATCGATGCTTTTTTAGATTTTCTTTTAAGCGTAAAAAATTAACTAATTATAATTTATTTTTATGCCGTTAATAATATGCGGAATAGACGAAGCCGGCAGAGGCTGCCTTGCAGGGCCGGTAGTATCGGCGGCGGTGATAATTGATAAAAATAAAATTCCTTTCGGCATAAAAGATTCCAAACAGTTAACCGAGTTAAAAAGAAATGAGTTCTATAAGATTATTTTAAGTTCCGCCATATCTTATTCGATAGGCATTGCTTCCAATTTAGAAATAGATAAAATTAATATTCTTAAAGCGGCTATGCTTTCTATGGAAAGAGCTTTTGACGGTTTATCGGTAAAGCCGGATGTCGTAATTATAGACGGGCCGGCAGCGCCGGACGGTTTATCGGATATTTCGGGATTAAAAGTAATACCTGTAATAAAAGGCGACGACAGGGTAAAAGTCGTTTCCTGCGCTTCCGTAATCGCTAAGGTTTTTAGGGACGGACTAATGGCGAACATCGATGAAAAATATCCGGAATACGGTTTTAAAAAACACAAAGGTTACGCGACCGTCGAACATAAAAAAAATATTAAAAAATACGGGTTAACGGAAATTCACAGGAAAACTTTTAAATTTTAATATTTAATAAGATTTAATATATATTTAAAGATGATTATTATATAATAGCCATATAATATATTAGTACTTAAATTAATTAATGCATAAAATGAATTTAAATATAGACGATAAAACGACAAACGGCAAGTTCTTAAATAAAGCTAAAGGAGACGAAGGAGAAGCGGTTGCGGCAGAGTTTTTGGAAAAAATAGGATACAGAATTATTAAAAAAAATTTTAGGAAAGGACGAAATGAGATAGATATAATCGCCGAAAACGAAAGCGGGAATTTAAATTTTATAGAAGTAAAGACGCGATATAAAAGCAGGTTCGGTAAACCCTACGAAGCGGTTAATAAAAGAAAACTTTCGACTATTATAGATGTATCTAATTTTTTTTTGATGCAGTCGTCTGCGTCTAATATAAAATACGACAATAAAACTATATATTATGGCGTAATTTCTATTGAATACATAGAACGCCGTTCGATTAAATTAATTTTTTTTGAAAACATTCTCGAATGAAAAATAAAAGCAATAGCAGGATAAACGTCTGCTTAGCGCAGACAGACCCCAAAACCGGGGATTTAAAAAAAAATATAGAAAGCCATATTGAAATTATTTCTTCCGCAAAAAACAAAGGGGCGGAAATAGTAATTTTTCCGGAACTTTCTCTTACCGGGTATTTTTTAAAAGACGCCGTTTACGATTTAGGCGTCGACATTAATTCCAATGAAGCCGCGGTCTTTAAACCTATTTATAAAATCTCGGAAGAACTAAATATTGCCGTTATTGCAGGTTTCGTAGAAAAAGACGCAGATTTTAATTTTTATAATTCGACTTTTTGCGTTTCTAACGGAAAACTTATTAACGTTCACAGAAAGGTTTATCTGCCTACGTACGGTATGTTTGAAGAATTAAGGTATTTTAAGCAGGGTGGCGGTTTCGGCGTTTTCGATTTGAACGGCGTTAAAATTTCAGTCTTGACATGCGAAGATGCATGGCATCTTTCGTCGTCTTATATAGCCGTTAACAAAGGCGCCCACATAATTATAATCAATTCCGCTTCTCCGGCGAGAGGTATAACCGCCGGACTTAATAAATTTAATTCGACTAATATGTGGGAGGAACTGCTTTCCGTTATTGCTTTCTATTATAAATGTTACGTTATATACGTAAACAGGGTCGGTTTTGAAGACGGCATAGGATTTTCCGGAGGTTCGTGCGCAATAAACCCTTCCGGCGATATCGAAAGCAAAATAGATTATATAGAAGCAGGGGAAATTATAGCGGAATTAAATTTAAATCTGCTTAGTAACGAAAGATTTAAAACGCCTCTTTTACGCGACGAAAATTTAAACCTGACACTAAAAGAATTAGAAAATATAATAGATAATAATAAATTTAAGTGAAAAGATTTATATGAATCATAAAATTGAACTGCCGAAAATAGACGAATTAAATTTTCCTTTAATCTATAAACATCTCGGCAACTTTATAAAAAGCGAGGTTTTTAAGGCGGGGTTAAAAAGAGTAGTTCTGGGCTTGTCGGGAGGCATAGATTCGGCTGCGTCCTGTTTTTTGGCTGTAAGCGCGCTTGGGAAAGATAACGTAACGGCTTTAATAATGCCTTATGAAAGCAGTTCCAAGTCGAGCATGGATGACGCATTAAAAGTTGTAAATACGCTCGGCATTAAATATTACGTTTCAGATATATCTAACCAGATTAACGAATATTTTAAGAACGAGACTGCAGTAAACGGAGATGCGGATGCCGGCGGCGATATCGCCTTAAAACTTAGAAAAGGCAATAAAATGGCCAGAGAAAGGATGTCTATTCTCTATGATTATTCTTATAAACTAAATTCGTTAGTCCTAGGCACAAGCAATAAATCGGAACTGCTATTAGGCTACGGAACTTTATACGGCGATATGGCCTCGGCTTTGAATCCGATAGGAGATATTTATAAGACTCAGATTTATCAGCTTGCGGAACATCTCGGTATCCCAAAAACTATTATAAATAAACCGCCGTCTGCGGATTTATGGGAAGGGCAGTCGGATGAATCGGAACTGGGTTTTACTTATAAAACTGCGGACGATATAATGTATCTTTTAATAGATAAAATGTACAAGCCTGAAGTGGTAATTTCTTTAGGATTTGAAGAAAATATCGTAAACAACATATACGAAAGAATAAAAAAATCACAGTATAAAAGACGAATGCCTTTAATAGCAAAGGTTTCGGAACGGACTATAAATATTGATTTCAGATATTTAAGGGACTGGGCATAGTCTTTATGAGCGCATTGTATGTCGTGGCGACGCCAATCGGAAACCTCGAAGATATTACTATAAGAGCGTTAAAAGTAATGAGGGAGGCAGATTTTATAGCCTGCGAAGATACCAGAAAAACAAGGATATTAACTTCTAGATACCATATTAAAACCCGCTTAATTCCATATCACGAATATAATAAAAAATCGGCTGCCGATGCTATCGCGGGCGGCATAATGAAAGGCAGAGATTACGTTTTAGTCAGCGAAGCAGGAACGCCTTTAATATCCGACCCCGGTTCTTATTTAGTCCGCTTGTGCATAGAAAAAGGAATAAAAGTAGTTCCGATTCCCGGCCCTTCAAGCGTATTAACCGCAATATCGGCATCGGGGCTGAATACTTCGGAATTCACTTTTATAGGTTTTTTACCTAAAAAAGACGGAAAAAGAAAAAAATTACTTGCAAAATTAAAGGATGAAAAAAGGGTTTTTATACTTTTTGAACCGGGCAGGAGCGTCGAAAAACTGCTTGCGGATATAAACGAAATTATGGGCAGCGTTAAAATATGCTATGCAAAAGAGCTTACTAAAATATATGAATTTATAGAAACGAAAGACGTAAAAACTATAATCGAAGAAATTAAAAAAAGACCTGAATTGATTAAAGGCGAATTGACCGTTATCGTCGATCCGTCGCCTCTTGCGGAAACGGATCGAGAATTATCTTAATATTTTAAAATCTTTGAAATTAGAAAGCTCGTCCTGTTCGTATAGCTTAACTTCTTTGACTCTCGAAGAGGGCGGACCGACATGTACCGAAGCAATAATTTCCTTAATTTTTTCTTCCTCGCCCTCGAAAAATGCCTCTACATGGCCGTCATAGGTATTCATTACATAACCCTTTATGCCGATTCTTTCAGCTTCGAGTTTTGTAAAATTTCTGAAATTTACGCCCTGAACTATACCTTTTATAATAACTCTGTAAGATTTTAAAGCCATAAACATAACTAATTATTTTTCTTTATTATTTTTAAGGATGCGACTGCTGCTTTTAGTTTTAGCTGAATGAGAAGCGTCTTTATGTTTTGAATGTGCGGCAGGCCGTTTATTAATTTTTTCTTCAAGCATATTGATCTTTTCTTCTAATCCTTTTACTTCGGAACTTCTGGCTATATCGGCTTTGCTAAGGGCTTTTTTTACGGATTCGTCGACTATAGACATCAATTTTTTCTTATTCGCATCGTATATGTCTTTCATTTTTTGCGAAAAAACTTCGGATTCTTTTTTACCGAAATTATGGCTGACTATAAATTCGTCTAAAATCTTCTGAAATCTATCCTCCGTAACTCCAAGTACCGTTCCTATAAATTCGGTAAACTTATCGACAGGCGTTTTTTGCGATTCCATAAAACCTCCATTAAATATTAATTATAATTATACTTACGATAATTCGTTTAATATTATAAGTATATCATCAATATTTAAAAAAAGTTAATTAAATAATCCTCAAACGTATTTCAGCTTTTATTTTAACTTACTGCTGCTGAACCATATCGAGCCTTTCTATTTTGGCTTCCTTCCCTTTTTTCTTTCTTAAGTAGTATAATTTTGCCCTCCTTACCTTTCCCTGATAAAGAAGTTCAATTTTATCGATTAATGGAGAATTAATCAAAAAAGTTTTTTCTACTCCGACGCCGTAAGAATTTTTTCTTACGGTAAAAGCCGATCTGATGCCGCTTCCTTTTCTCGCAATAACCACTCCTTCATAAACCTGGATTCTTTCTTTGTCGCCTTCTTTTATTTTCTGATATACTTTGACGGTGTCGCCCGATTTAAATTGAGGAACATCCGTTCTTAACGACGCATTTTCGATTTTTTCTACGATATTCATTTAAATATCTCCTTTTGTTTATATTTATTTATATAATTAATTAATTTTTCTAATTTGTTCCGTTTTTTTTAATGCTTTTTCCATTCTCCATTTTTCAATCAGCTTATGATTTCCGCTGAGAAGTATTTCGGGAACTGATAAATTTTTAAACGTTTTTGGTTTAGTATATTGGGGATATTCCAATATTTTTTTAAAATCGCCGGAAAGGCTTTCCTCTTTAAGCGATTCTTGATTACCCAAAAAACCTTTAAAATATCTGCTTACCGATTCTATAAAAACTATCGAAGCGATTTCTCCTCCCGACAATATATAACTGCCTATAGATATTTCGGTTCCTCCCGTTAAATCGGCCACCCTTGCGTCTATGCCTTCATATCTTCCGCAAATTATAATAATATGGTCAAAATCGGACATTTCCGAAGCGGTATCCGAGTCGAGCAATTTTCCGGATGGAGACATTATAACTACCGCTCTTTTTTCGTTTTTATACTTTTTTTTAAAATTTTCTATGGAATATTCGCAGGCTTTAATAATGGGTTCTGCCATTAACAGCTGTCCTGCACCACCGCCGTAAATTTTATCGTCGACCCTTTTATATTTACCGCTTGAAAAGTCTCTGGGATTAATAATATTTATTTCCATTAATCCGGTTTTTAAAGCCTTTCCTATAAGACCTGTTTTTAAAAACGAATCGAAATATTCCGGCATTATAGATATAACGTCTATTACCTTCTTCATGTTTTTATATTCTATAATTATTTTCGTTTTTAACCGATATTTTTGAACTTTTAATATCTATAGTCTCTATATTTTCGGCCGTCATAGGAATTAAGTAAACCGATAAATTTGACTTTATTTCCATAACGTCGGTTTCTCCGGAGTAAATTTCCGAAACCGTTCCGATGATAATTTTTTTTTCGTTATAACAGTTTAAACCGATTAAATCGGAAATTAAAAATTCGTCTTTATCTAATTTGATATCGGTTTTGTTAATATAAACAAAAGTTCTTTTAAACTTTTCCGCCGATTCTATAGAATCTACGCCGTTTAATTTAATCAGATAACCTTTATTTGCCCGCCTGATTTTTTCGATTTCTAATTTTTTATATGCGCCGTTTTCTTTAATAAAAAATTCGCATTCAGAATCCATAACGTTAGATAAGGGGTTGTGCAGATTAAATAAAAGTTCGCCTAAAATGCCGTGCGGTTTTATAAATTCCCCTATATCTATATAAACGGGATTCATTTAGCCTGTTTTTTTACTAACGTCATAATGGTATCGCTCGGTTTTGCTCCCAAACTTACCCACTTGTCGAATTTGTCCTTATCGATATTAAACTGGACGCCTTTATCGGCACACGGATTGTAAGTTCCCAGTATTTCGATAAATTTTTTCTGCACGGCTTTTTCTCCGGAAGCCGCTACGATTCTGTAAAAAGGTTTTTTGTGAGAACCGATTCTAGATAATCTGATTTTTACCGCCACTTGAAATCTCCTTTGTTAAACATGTTTTTAATATTATTTATATTTTTTAAAGAACCCAATTTGTTCTTTTTGAAAGACTGCATAATCTTTTTTACTTCTTCGAATTTATTTATAAAGATATTAACGTCGTTTACGGTGGTGCCGCTTCCTAAAGCGATTCTTTTGCGCCTTCCGCCGTTTAATATGTCGGGGTTCAGCCTTTCTTTTTCCGTCATAGAGTTAATAATAGCCTTAATTTTAACTATCTCTTTTTCCGCCGCTTCAGAATTAAATTTATCTTTTATTTTTGAAAAGCCGGGTATCATGCCGGCAATCTGGGTAATTCCTCCTATTTTAGACATCATTTTAAGCTGTTCGGCAAAATCTTTGACCGTAAAATCTTTCTTGTTAAGCGAATCTTCTATAGATTTAGCTGACTTTTCGTCTATGGATTCCTGTGCTTTTTCTATAAGGCTTAATATGTCGCCCATGCCGAGTATTCTGTCGGCTATCCTGTCGCCGTAAAAGACTTCGAAATCGCTGAGTTTTTCACCGATGCCTATGAATTTAATCGGTTTGGCGACGGTTTTTTTAATAGAAAGAGCCGCTCCGCCTCTTGCGTCGCCGTCAACTTTCGTGAGGACGACTCCGGATATATCAAGAGCTTCGTTGAAGGTTTTTGCTACGGTAACCGCGCTCTGCCCCAACATTGAATCTGCTACGAATAAAATTTCGTTTGGATTAAATTTATTTTTAAGTAGTTTAAGCTCGTCCATTAAAGGTTCGTCTATTTCAAGCCTTCCCGCAGTGTCGATTATTATGGTGTCATATGCATGTTTTTCGGCAATTTCTATAGCGCTTTTAACTATTTCGTCGGGCTTTTGCATGATTTTCCCGTTTTCTTCCGGCGTTTCGTAAACGGGAATATTTATACTTGCCCCGATTTTTTTAAGCTGAAGTATAGCGGCGGGTCTGTAAACATCCGCGGGAACAAGATATACGCTGCGTTTCATTCTGTGAAGATAAAGCGCAAGCTTTCCCGCCGTAGTCGTTTTACCCGAACCCTGAAGCCCTATTAGCATTATGATGACGGGCGGCTTTGCCTTAATATTTAAAGGCTCGTTGTTCCCCAACAGTTCGACCAATTCGTCTCTAATTATTTTAATAATCTGCTGGGCAGGGGTTAGGCTGTCGGCTACTTTTTCGCCTACGGCCTTATTTTTTACGGATTCTATAAATTCTTTTACTATAAGGTAGTTTACGTCGGCTTCAAGCAAAGAAAGCCTTACTTCCTTAAGGCTGTCTTCTATATTTTTTTCCGACAGCTTTCCGTAACCCTTAAGGTTTTTAAAAACTTTTTCGAGTTTTGAACTAAGTCCGTCAAACATTGCGTTAATTTAAAATTTAAATAATTTTTTAAAAATACCGAACAGGCTTTTAGCTTATTCAATATCTTGATTAATAATCAATAAAGATTTTATAATTGAAAACTAATATTTTATTAGTTTTTTAAAAATATGTCAATTATAAATACGGTGACCAGAATTCAATTCTGTTACCGTCACAAATTTAATCAGAAATATCCAAGCTGGCGAAGTTTGTCCATGGCGGCTTCTTTATCCTGCGAACGTCCGGAGCGTTCGGCGGCATCTTTTTCTGCTGTTATATGAGTGCAAGGCGCGCAGTCTATAGATCTGTAGCCCTGTTCGTATAGATTGCAGTAAGGAAGATTATTAAACTTAATGTAATCCCATATATCTTTTTCCGTAAAATGAAGCAAAGGATGAATTCTGAAATGGTGGGGGTCTTTTCTTTTAGAAAAATAGGATTCGTTTGCCCTGGCCTCGTTTTCATCCCTTCTTATTCCGGTAAACATTGCTTTAAGATGAAGGTCTTTAATAGACTGCTTAAGAGGAATAGTTTTAAGTGTGTTGCAGCAGTCGGCTTTATCTTTAGCTATAGGATATTTTTGCCGAAGCGCTTCATCGTTTGAGTATTTTACGATTTCAAAGTTCCATGCGGATTTTAATTTATCCATAAATTCTTTAATTTCGGGGAATTCGACCGACGTATATATGGTAAGAACCTTAAAAGGTATTTTCCCATTTTCGGCGCGTCTTATCAAGTCTAATAAAACGGTTGAATCTTTACCGCCCGTGAATGCTATGCCGATTTTGTCTCCGTATCTGTCTTCGGCTTCTTTAATAATTTCTATACTGAGCGAAATTTTTTGTTCAAGAAGCGCAAGAGATTCAGCCGCAATATTTTTATCTGATTCCGGTTGGTTAAATAGAATGCGTGCGCCGTTTTTGCCGGATTCGCTTTTATCGTCGAATAAGTTTTCGCTTATAAATGAATGGCTTTCTATTTCGTTTAATATTTCTATATATTTTATGGAATCCGAAAGAGAGGTATTTAACAAGTTAAAATTTTCTTCGAGCGGGTCGCTTATAAGGTCGAAGTAATAATTTTTAGGCCTGTTGTAAATTTCCGAAGTTATCATGCTTTGATAAATATTTTGTCTCGTAGTCTGCTTAGATTTAAGCGAATTGAGGAGAAAGATGTATTCGGGTTTGCTGACCCTTTTTCTCATAACGGAGTTAAACATTTCTATTATAAAGTCTTCATCGGAAAGATTAATGTTTTCTAAGATTTTTTTTGCTTCCGACTGCAAAATATTATCCGGAATAAATAAATATTTACGGTCTTTGGTTCTTATCGAGCGTTGAGACAGGAAATATTTGTCTTTAGAAGAGGCGCCGTTTTTGCTTCTGTCGTAAACGCCGGCGGAAAATTGCATTATCTCGTTATACATATTTTGCGTGCAAAATTCCGAATAGCAGTATTCCCTTTCGTCTGCGTCCAATAAAGACCGTCCGTCCGTTTCAATTAAATTTGTAGCATTATTTACTGCGGCGGCGTTTTTATCGTAGGAAACCGCGTTTAAACCGGATAACGACATTAGCGTGGGAAATAAATCAACTATTGAAACCAATTTATTGTTAACGCCTTTTTCTAATTGCGGCGCATGCAGTATCAGCGGTATTTTTATAACTTCGTCGAAAAGTTCGCCCATGTGTCCGAAAACAGGCATATCGTAGAAAACTATTCTGCCTTCTCCATGGTCGGCAAATATAGAATAGATATTTTCTTCGTTAAAATACCCCGTATTTTTTAAAAAACCGCATATAAGTCTAAATCGTCCTTTGTCGAATTTATTGACGCCGTAAATATATGGGGGAAGCATAATTTGTACCCCGTAATTTACTTTTCCGGAAAAATTATTCCAGAGAGTGAAAGGATTATTATTCTGGACGGGTATTTTATATAAAGACGACATTTTATTGATGAATGCAAAATAGTCGTCGTTATAATGATTTTCGTTATAATTTTGCGAAAAAATATAAGGTTCGTGAATGTCGAAAAGATGTATGAAACAGAATACCTTTTCGTTTTCTAAAGCGGAAATTTGTTTAAAAAGCAGATTAATATCGTTTGCGTATATAAAATCAAATCCTTTGGTCAGCCCCAGAGGCTGAAAAAGTTCTATAACGTCGGAATAAAATACGGTTTTATAGCCGTTATTCTTGTAAATTTCCGCAAGAGTCGCACAGTCACTCCTTATTTTTTTATAAAAAAAAGGCCTTAAACCATGCTTCGGCTGTAACAATCCTGTAAATAAAGAAGCATGCGCCGCAGTCGTATAGCTGGAAGTGGAAAAACAATCGGTAAAAATCGTGGAGTTTTCGGCGATTTCGTCTAACGTGGGTGTATCTACTAAATTTTCGACGTAAAATTGTTTAAGATGAGGCCTGTTCTTAATATAACTTACACAGTCGTATCTGAGGTTGTCAATCGATATAAGTAAAACCTTATTGTTCATCTTAATCGAATTTTTTTCTATAATTAAGAGCTTCAGAGAGAGTGTCTTTATCCACGTATTCTAAATCGGAACCTATCGGTATTCCTCTCGCCAAAACGGAAATGCGGACGTTATAAGGCGATAAAATTTTCTGTATATATATAGAGGTAGCTTCCCCGTTTGAGTTTGGATTAAGCGCCAGTATGATTTCTTCAAAACCGCCGTTTTCTACTCTGCTTGCAAGTTCTTTAATCTTTAAATCGGACGGCGTTATCCCTTCCAGCGGATTTATTAAACCGTGCAGGACATGATAATAACCGTTATAATTTCCGCTCTTTTCAAATACGTATATTATTTCGGGATTTTCTACTATGCAAAGCTGTTTTCCGTTTCTCGACGGGTTGCCGCATATATGGCAGATATCGTCGGAACTCAGATTAAAACATTTTTGGCATAATTTTATGTTTTGTTTGGCATTTTTTATTGCATCCGCAAGACCGTAAGCTACGGATTCGTTCTGTGACAATAAGTAGAATGCAAGTCTTCTTGCAGATCTTTCTCCTATGCCGGGGAGTTTTTTAAATGCGAATACTATATCTTTGACGTAATCAGAATGGTTTATAGACATTAAACGGCTCGTTAAAAAAGACCGGGCATATTAAGCCCGCCCGTTAATTTGGACATTTCTCCAGTCACCATATCCTTTGATTTATTAAGCGCTTCGTTAATGGAAGCTACTATAAGGTCCTGAAGCATTTCGACGTCGTCGGGATTTACGACCGTTTTATCTATATTTATTTCAAGCAGTTCCTGTTTTCCGTTTACTTTTGCGGAGACCATTCCTCCGCCGGCGCTTGCTTCTACCGTTTTAGAACCTAATTCTTCCTGCATTTTAAGCATATCGGATTGAAGTTTCTGCGCCTGCTTTAACATTCCGGCGATATTTTTCGACATTTTATTAGCCTCCAATTTATTTTAATAGATTTTGAAATTTTAATATATTTTATTTAATTTTTTATTTTTTTGCAAACGTTTAACTTTTAATAGCGTTATATTTTATCTATTCTTTTAATGCTGTCGCCGAATACTTCTTTTATGCTTTCTATTATTTTGTCGCCCGTTATTGTTTTTTCGGGGAAGTCTTTTTGAAAATCTTTCCTATGCGGTTCTTCCGTCATCGGTTCTTCCGTTTGGAAATTTTTTGGTTTTGTTATTTTTTCTTTTTCATTCAACTTTTCGTCCATTTTTGAAAAATGTTCGAATAGTTTTTCATGTTCCAAAAGTTGTTCGGAATCTTTTTTTGGCTCGATTTGCTTAAACGCTTCGGCCGGTTTAGCTTGAACGTATCTTTCTTCGTTCGGCCGGTTATTTATAATAGTATTCTGTTTTTCGTCAGACTTCGTTTCAATAGGTATATGAGGTTTTATTGATTCTGCGGTTCCGAAGTTATGTTTAGTCTGATTTCTTAATTCGTCGATTTTTAAAATAAGTTCGGTCACGTTTTTTTTATCGGGAACGTTAAACAGCCTGAAAATCGTCAACTCCATCATTAATAAGGGTGAAGAAATTCTTTGAAATTTAACGTCGGCGTTAATCATTACGTCGAGCATATCTAAAAGTTCTTCAAGCGATTTTTGCTCCGCAAGGGGTTCTATAGTTTTAATTTCTTCGTCGGTTAAGTCGTATATAAGGTCTTTGTAGCGCAATTTAACGATTATTATGTTTCTTATATAATGCGCCGCCTGTTTCATGAACTGTCTTAAGTCCGCTCCGGAATCGTAAATTTCTTTTACCGCTTTCAGCGCCCCTTCATAATCTTTATCGAATATAGAAGATATGAGTTTTGAAGTTATCGATTTAGACGTAAGTCCCAGAACGCCTGAGACATCTTCTTTAATATCGTTTCCGAAATAAGATATGACCGTGTCGAAAATTGAAAGCGAATCTCTCAGCGAACCGTCGGCAAGGGAGGCAATAATCATTAGATTTTCGTCGGCAGCGTTAATATTCTCTGCTTTGGCGATATCTTTTAATTTTTCGAATATTATTTTCGTCGGTATCCGTTTAAAGTTGAATCTCTGGCATCGCGATAAAATAGTTTCCGGAACTTTATGGATTTCGGTAGTGGCAAAAATAAATTTTGCGTGAGCAGGAGGTTCTTCCAGAGTTTTTAACAGCGCGTTAAACGCGCTGTTGGATAGCATATGGACTTCGTCTATTATATATATTTTAAATCTTAAACTTTGCGGCGAATATATTATGTTTTCTTTTAACTCTCTTACCGAATCGACTCCGGTATTCGATGCGCCGTCTATTTCTATGACGTCCACCGAACTTCCGTTCTGAATTTGGACGCAGGCCGAACACACGCCGCAAGGATTAGCCGTCGGACCGTTTTCGCAGTTAATGGATTTTGCGAGTATTCTGGCAATAGATGTTTTACCTACGCCTCTGGTTCCGGTAAATATATATGCGTGAGAAAGCCTGTCGTTTATTACCGCATTTTTCAGGGTTTGAACGATTGCATCCTGCCCTATTATCTCGTCGAAAATCCTGGGTCTATATTTTCTTGCAAGCACCTGGTACATTTTAATAATTATATCATATTTTTGTTTTCTAAAGTTGATTTTTTAATAAAAAATTGCTAAACTTGAAAAACTATGCAAGAAAAAGACGATTTTACAAATTTCAAGGATTTTCCCAAAAATTACGATCACAAATCGGTAGAGGAAAAAATATCTAAATATTGGGAAGACAACGATATTTATAAATTTTCTTCGGAAGATAAAGGAAGAGATATTTATTCGGTCGATACTCCGCCTCCTTATGTTTCGTCGGCGCATCTGCATGTCGGACACGTAATGAGTTACTCGCAGGCGGAATTTATTATAAGATATAAAAGGATGAAGGGTTTTAACGTTTTCTATCCAATGGGTTTCGACGACAACGGTCTTCCGACCGAACGTTACGTAGAAAAAAAATATAAAATCAATAAATCTAAAATTACGAGAGAAGAATTTATAGATTTATGCCTTAAAGAAACAAAAATAGGAATAGATATATACAAATCGCTATGGAGATCTGTAGGAATAAGCGCCGACTATAGTTTATCGTATTCCACTATAGACGAAAGATGCAGAAAGACCGCTCAGAAATCGTTCATTGACCTTTACGGCAAAGGTCTTATCGAGCGGCGCAACGAACCTATACTTTGGTGTCCGCAGTGCAGGACTTCTCTTGCCCAGGCAGACGTAGTCCTTGAAGAATTTGCGGGCGTACTGTACGATATAGAATTTAAATCCGACGAAGGCAAAAGTCTTATTATATCTACGACGCGTCCCGAACTGCTCGGAGGATGCGTCGCCGTTTATGCTAATCCCGCGGACGAAAGATATCGTTTTCTTGAAGGAAAGAGCGTCAAAACCCCTTTATACAATAAAAAAGTTCCGGTCAAATACGACGAGTCCGTCGATATGTCTTACGGGTCGGGACTAATGATGGTCTGCACGTGGGGGGATGCGGAAGACGTTAAAAAATGGAAAGAACATGCTTTAGACACTGCAATTATAATAGACAGGGCAGGAAGATTAAATGAATTATCCGGCGTATATAAAGGATTAAACGTCAGGGACGCCAAAAAAGGCATAGTCGAAGATTTAAGAAAAATGTTCCTTATAAAGTTTGAAAAGCCTCTGAATCATAACGTTGGAGTTCACGACAGGTGTTCAACGCCGGTCGAATTTATTTTAGCCGAACAGTGGTTTATAAAAATTTTGGAAAATAAAGAAAAATTTATAGATGCCGGCAACAGAATGTCTTGGCATCCTCAGTTTATGAAAGCCAGATACGACGAATGGATTAATAATCTTAAATGGGACTGGAATATTTCGAGACAAAGATTTTACGGAGTTCCTTTTCCGGTTTGGTACTGTTCCGAATGCGGAGAAACGGTCATAGCTTCCGAAAACGAACTTCCTGTAGATCCCGCAGTAAGTATGCCGGTAAACTCGAAATGCAAAAAATGCGGCGGAAGCAAATTGACCCCCGAAAACGACGTTATGGATACTTGGATGACGTCGTCGCTTACGCCTCTTATAAATTCATTATGGTCATACGAAGACGCAGAGAGCAAAAAACTTTATAATACTATTTATCCTATGGGGCTGCGTCCGCAGGCGCAGGAAATTATACGCACATGGCTTTTTTATACTGTCGTAAAATCCGTTTACCATACGGGAGACATACCTTTCAAAGACGTAATGATAAGCGGATGGGGTTTAGACAAAAACGGAAAAAAGATGTCTAAAAGCTTGGGAAATTTTGTAAGCCCCGAAGAAATAACCGTCAAGTATTCTGCAGACGCCCTAAGATACTGGGCATCCAAGGCAAATTTAGGACAGGACCTTCGTTTCAGCGAAGAAGACGTTGCAAACGGCAGAAGACTGACTATTAAAATATGGAACGCCGTAAGATTTTTGATAACTAACACGGAATCCGATTTTAATCCTTACGAAAAAAATATAAAAGAGCTTAAACTTAGCCGCATAGACGAGTGGATATTGACGGAATTTGAAAACACGCTGAAATCTTGCGGTAATTTTATGGAGTCTTACGAATATTCTCTGTGCATGAGAACGCTCCAAGATTTTTTCTATAATTTATATTGCGATAACTATCTTGAAATTATAAAAAACGTGTTTTGGGATGAAAGCGAAGAAAGCTCCGAAAGAAAAAAAACCGTGCTGAATATTATGTATTTTATTTCTTTAAATGCCGTTAAAATGTTTGCGCCTTTCATGCCGTTTATAACCGAAGAACTATATCTGTCGTTCTATAAAAAATATGAAAAAGATAAAAGCATACATAAATCTTTTTGGCCTGAGTTTAGAAACGATTTAGTTTTTAAAGATTCTTTAAAATACTCGACTATATTGCTGAATATTCTTGATGCTTCCAGGAAATTGCGCACTAATTTAAATCTTCACCAGAATCATAAAGTTCATAAAATCTTAATTCAGGCGTTAAATCAGGACTATATAGAAATCATAAACGATATTTCCGGCGATATAAGGTCGGCAGTCAGGGCCGAGCGGTTAATATTTTCCGATAAAGCAGATTTTAAGACATCCGACGATAATATTTTAATAGCGTTAGAAAAATGAAATTGACTTTTTATAATTTTAATTTAATAATATAGCATAGATTTTTATATTTTTTTTATATTAAGATAAACAGGAGAATTTCAAATGGCAAATCCAAAGAAAAGACATTCAAAATGCAGAAGGGATAAAAGAAGGACGCATGACAGCCTTACGCCCGTTAATTATTCAAAATGCCCTAATTGCGGCGAACCTATTCTTCCTCACAGGATGTGTCCCAGTTGCAAAACTTATAAAGGCAGAAAAATAACGGCGGAAAAAGCGCAGGAAAAATCTTAAATAAGCGGATGCTCATGCGCAAACTTGGAGACTGCTAATGATTAGAATAGCTTTAGACGGTTTCGGTTCTGATAAGGCTCCCGAACCTGAAGTTATTGGCGCTATAGCCGCAGTTGAGTCAAATAAGGATATAGAAATAACTATAACCGGTGATGAAACCGCCTTAAAGGATGCTCTTAAAAAAAACAATTATGACGGTTCCAGAATTAAAATAGTTCATGCGCCTGAACGCATAACGATGGAAGATTCGCCTTCGGCTATAGTAAGAAATAAAAAAAATTCTTCAATGCGCGTCGCTTACGAATTAGTAAAAAAGAATGAAGCAGATGCAATCATTAGTGCGGGTAACAGTGGAGCTTCCTTAGCTATTGCTATGTTTGTTTTTAAAAGAATTAACGGAATTGACAGACCTGCTATTGCTACGATTATGCCGGCAGTCGGAGGATATACCGTTTTAATAGACGCAGGTGCTAACGTTGACGTCAAACCTTATCATCTTGCGGAATTTGCCATAATGGGTTCGGAATATGCTTCGTTTATGAAGGGAATCGCCAATCCAAAGGTAGGATTGTTAAGCAACGGCGAAGAAGCATCCAAGGGAAACGACCTGACGAGGGAAGCATTTGCTATAATTAAAAATACCGATTTAAATTTTTACGGATACGTGGAAGGAAGGGAAGTGTTTAACGGCAAAGTCGATGTAGTAGTTTGCGACGGTTTTACGGGAAACGTTATATTGAAAGCGGCGGAAACA
>JAJYWW010000095.1 GCA_021791295.1 bacterium
GCGACGTGCTTGAAGTAAATACCGATACAGGAGAAATTAAAAATCAAACTAAAAATACCGTTATCAAAGCCAAACCTATTCCTAAATTTATGTCGGAATTAGTCAATGCAGGCGGCTTAATAGCGTATGCAAAAAAAAAGATTATGGAGGGTAAGAAATAGTTATGATAAAATTAGCTCTTTTCCCCGGCGACGGAATAGGAACCGAAGTAGCCGGAGAAGCCGTTAACGTACTAAAATTTTTGTTCGATAATCACTCCGTAAAATATGAAATAGAAAAAGGACTTGTAGGAGGCGTATCGTACGACGAATACGGAAAGCCTTTAACCGAGGAAACCCTCAAGATAGCAAAAGAAGCGGATGCAGTAATTTTTGGTGCGGTTGGCGGTTATAAATGGGAATCGCTTCCTATTGAACTTAGACCGGAAAAAGCACTGCTGTCTTTGCGATACGAACTTGGGTTATATGCAAATTTAAGACCTTCTAAAATTTACGACGAACTTATCGACGCTTCCCCGTTAAAGAAAGAGGTAGTTCAAGGAACGGACATGATGATAGTAAGGGAGCTTACGGGTGGGATATATTTCGGTCAGCCCAGAGGCGTTTTCGACTTGGAGGACGGACAAAAAAAAGGCGTTAATACCCTTGTTTATACTACTAAAGAAATAGAAAGAATAGCAAAAATAGCTTTTGAAATTGCTAAAAAAAGAAGAAAAAAAGTGTTGTCGGTGGACAAGGCAAACGTATTGGAATGCACGGAATTATGGCGTAATGTTGTCGCGGAAACAGCTAAGAGTTATCCTGAAGTGGAGCTGACCAATATGTACGTCGATAACTGTTCTATGCAGTTAATCAGACAGCCGAAAAATTTTGACGTTATCGTAACTACCAACCTGTTCGGCGATATTTTGAGCGACGAATCTTCTATGGTAGCCGGTTCTATAGGCATGCTGCCTTCCGCAAGCCTTAACGGCAAAAAAGGCATGTATGAGCCTATTCACGGAAGCGCCCCTGATATTGCGGGACAGAATAAGGCAAATCCTTTAGCCGCAATATTATCGGTCGCAATGATGCTTAAATACAGTTTCGATATGGACGATCTTGCCGACAAAATAGATAAAGCCGTCGAAAAAGTAATAAAAAACGGTTACAGAACTGCGGATATTTATTCGAAAGCCCCTGGAACAAAACTCGTCGGAACAAAAGAGATGGGTCTTGCCGTAATCGAAGAATTAAAAAAATAAAAATTAAGCGCAAAAATACGGATAAAATTATATGAAAAAAGAAAAATATAATGTTGCTATAACGGGAGCTACCGGTCTTGTAGGCAGGGAGTTTTTAGAGATACTGGAGCAGAGAAATTTTTCGGTGGGAGAACTCTATCTTTTTGCATCGGAAAATTCTATCGGAGAAACTATAAATTTTAAGGGCGACGAGTATATAGTCGATGCCTTAAAGGAAGATTCTTTTAAAAAAAAGAATATAGACATAGTATTGTCAAGCCCGGGAGGACAGATAAGCGCTAAGTTTTCGCCCATAGCCGCCAAAGAAGGAGCAGTAGTTATAGACAATACTTCTCATTTCAGAATGGACAAAGACGTTCCTTTAGTCGTGCCGGAAGTTAACCCCGACGATATAAAATATTATTCTAAAAAAAATATAATCGCAAATCCAAATTGTTCGACTATTCAGATGCTCGTTCCGCTTAAACCGATTCACGACAAATATAAAATAAAAAGAATAGTAGTTTCGACGTATCAGTCCACTTCCGGAGCCGGCAAAAAAGCCATGGACGAACTTTTTTATCAGACGACCGGCATTATAAATGCGCAAGGCGATATATTTCCGGAAAAATTTCCGGTACAGATAGCTTTTAACTGTATCCCGCAAATCGACGTTTTCGCCGACGACGGATATACCAAAGAAGAGATTAAAATGGTAAACGAAACCCGGAAAATAATGCATGACGAAAATATAGGCGTGTCCGCCACAACTGTGAGAGTTCCGGTTTTCTTTTCGCACGGCGAATCCGTTAATATCGAAACGGAAAAAAGTTTCGATATTAAAGATATAAAGAAAATGCTTTCCGAAACTAACGGAGTTAAAATTATAGACGACGTATTAAGCGAAAATCCGGAAGAACGTTATCCTTACCAGACTAACGTCGCAGGAAACGACGACGTATATGTCGGCAGGATAAGAAAGGACTTTTCCGTTCCTAACGGCTTGAATTTATGGATAGTAGCCGACAACGTGCGAAAAGGAGCGGCTCTAAACGCCGTGCAGATAGCGGAAATTTTAATTAAAAAGTATCTTTAATACTTAATAATGTCTTTAAAATTACGAAACCATGAGATAATTAAAAATTTATCCGTAGTTTCGTTTTTTACTTTAATAAGCAGAATTCTGGGTCTGCTTAGAGATGTTTGCATTGCATATTTTTTTGGCGCAGGAATAACGACGGATGCGTTTTTCGTAGCATTCAGGATACCTAATCTGTTCAGGAGGCTTTTTGGAGAAGGAGGTATATCCGCTTCTTTTATTCCGGTCTATTCGGAAAGTTTAGTCAAAAAAGACGAAACAAATTCGGAAGCCCTTTTTCAAACGGTTTTTGCGATACTTTTTTTTATCCTTTTATTCCTTTCTCTTATAGGATTTTTATTTTCGTTTGTTTTTGTAGCCGTTACTGCGCCGGGCTTTCTGGACAAGCCTTTTGAACTTCATCTTGCGGTTATTCTAACTAAGGTCATGTTCCCGTATATTTTTTTGATAGGACTTACCGCTTTTCTATCGGGAGTCTTAAATGTTCACGGTTCTTATGCTCCGGGCGCAATGTACCCGATAATATTAAATATAGCGCTTATATTATCGGCAGTTTTTTTAAAGCAGTTTTTTCATCCGGCTATTTTTGCGCTTGCGACGGGCGTTATGATAGGAGGAGCGCTTCAGCTTGTATCTCAGATTTATTATATTAAAAAAAAGAAAATACGCCTCGGTTTCAAGTTTAATTTTAAAAGCGCGGACGTAAAGACCGTTTTTAAACTACTTACCCCATCGCTTTTCGGCATGGCGGTAATTCAGCTTAATCTGGTTTTCGATACGCTTCTTGCTTCTTTTCTTCCTTCCGGCAGTATATCTTATCTCTATTACGGCGACAGGCTTTATCAGTTTCCTCTCGGAGTTTTTGCAATAGCTATGCAGACCGCTATTTTTCCTACGCTTTCCGCTTCGTTTGCAAAAAATAATATGGATG
>JAJYWW010000112.1 GCA_021791295.1 bacterium
AAACTGTCCATTGTTACGGAAAATAGCGGGATTGGGAATAGATGGCGAACTATTAACCGGCGGGGCGCTGGGTACGGGGGCGGAATAGGCCAGGTAATCCAGCCCCGCCGACTGGCTTCCTATACCGTCAGTAAAAAACGTGCGTTGACATTTATTTTTCGTGGTGGTAAGTTAAATATAATTTAACTTTAAATAAGGAGGATTTAGCATGCTTAAAAAATCATTTTTAGTTGCCGCAGCAACTTTATTTTTATCTTTTTTAATTATCCCTGGAGCGTTTGCTTCTACACCTCAATGTGTTTATAATGGCAAATTAAACACAAGCTGCGCTAAAAAAATGAACCTTGCACAACTTGAGAATCTTAAAGAACAACTCGAAAATTATCCTAAAACAGCACAAAACGATAGTAATTTAACAGAGGTTAAGGAAATTATTGCAAAAAAAGTCGCTAAAGATAAAGGTTTATATAATATCAAAGGATTATATAATACTGATAGGAAATAAATATGACAATAGCTCAAATAATTTTAGGCTTTTTAAAAACACTGCTTTCCTGGCCAGCCGTATTATTCTGGATTTCTTTGATTATACTAATTAAATATGTGAGAACTATAGAAATATTTATAGAAGAAATTACTAAAAAAATTACTAAGTTAAAATATGGAAAATTTGAGGCGGAATTATTGCAACAAAAAGTTAGCGAAAAGGATGGCTCTCCGAAAGAGGAAGACCTTGTGATGAAAGAACGAATTGAAAATTTATTAAAAGAAAAAGATGAATCAAGGGGTCAAATTGAAAAATCAAAAGAAATAATAAAATATTTAGAGGGAAGAGTTAAGGGTTTTGAATTTGCTTACCTTTCGTTATGGCTAAACCCTAATTCAAAACGTGCTCTACAATGGTTTAGCCCAGGACATACAAAAAAAGAGTTTATTGAACAGTTTAAAATACTGCCGATAAAGATTTTTCAATCAGTTGAAGACGCAAAAAATGAAAAGGAAGTTATTTTTAATGCTTTATCTGCTAATAGACTTATAATTAGCCAATCAGATGGACGTTTTATCCCAACAGAAAAAGGGAAAGAACTTTTAAATTATTTTATAACATACGGCTTTCTTTAAAAGTTTATCAAATTTTCTCTACCCCCACACCGCGTTCACCGCTTTTTTTAGCGTGTCCGGAACTAAGTGGGCGTATCTCATAGTCATCTGGGGAGTCCTGTGTCCCAGTAGCTCCCCGGTAATATAAAGAGATGTTCCGGCCATAACCATCTTCGAAGCGAACACATGCCTTAAATCGTGGATCCTTAAATCTTTTAATCCGGCATTTTTACAGGCCGTCTTAAAAGAACGACTAAAATCAACGATTTTAGTCCCATTTATTTCAAACACATATAAACTATCCTGTTTTTTATTTATCCCGGCCAGAATTGCTTTTAATGCGTCCGAAATCGGGATGCGCCGGTCGAACTTCGTTTTGGTTCCTTTTATGGCGATAATGCCGTTTTGTAGATCCACATTATCCCATTTTAAATTTAAGGCTTCGCCCTTCCGGCAGCCGGTATAAATAAGGAACGAAATTAAATCCCTGGTAAGTTTATTTGAGGCGCCGGAAATGAGCTTTCGGATATCCGAATCGGATAAAGTTTTTAGCCTGGACAGCTCGTTTAATTTTTTAATGCCGGCGCAGGGGTTCTTATCTATATAGCTTCTCCGAACAGCAAAGTTTAAAAGGTTCGATAAAACGGCGAGCTCTATATTGGCCGTCCGGAAAGAGACGTCCTGCTCCCTTTTTCCCGAGTTCGAAGATTGGGCTAATATTTCCTTTTTTCTTTTTACCAGGTATTTTTCTACCAGGACGAAATCTATCCCGTCGACCGGCACGTCGCCGAAAAACTCAAAAACATGTTTTAACGCATTTATTTTTCGCTCGAGCGTCCCAGCGGCCAGAAGGGAGCTTGAAGAGGACATATACTCACCCCAACACTCTTTTAGTCCCGGAGACTTCCTTCCTGCCCTGGCCGGTGCCGCCGATTTTATAATTTGCTCGATAACGGCCGCGGTATTTTCATCGGTGGTCCCGCAGGACCCATGGTAGCGGATTCCGTTAATTTCAAAAGAATAGGCATAGTTCTTCCCTGTTTTAATTAGCATAATCTTCTCTCCTTTGTGTTTATAGGATTAAGGAGTAATAAGATATTTTAGTTATATATTTTAAAAGCCGGTGGGATTATATCCATTTCGATATTGCTTGTCAATAGTTACGCAATTTTTTTTAAAAAAATAATAGGAAGGTTCCGGAGGGAATTTTACAAGACCTGTAAAATCCGTCCCGCAATGCCAGTAAAATAAAAATAGAATCTTTTAAAAATTAACCGGTTAATCAAAGTGCCGTTTTTTTAAACGGAGGGTAGAATCTTTCTTTTTCTCATACTCATTTATAATTTCCAGCGCTCTTTCATATTCCTTCCACTTTATATCGTCTATATCTCCGCCGAAAGACTTGTCTATTTCCCTTTTTAATTCTCCAGGCTTTAAGTGTGCATACCTCTGGGTCATAGATGGTGTCCTATGTCCCAATAATATCCCGGTCTTATATAACGACGTGCCGTTCATAACGAGCTTCGAAGCGAAGACGTGCCGTAAATCGTGTATATGTAAATCTTTCAGTCCCGCATTTTTACACGCAGTTTTAAAAGAACGCTTAAAATTGCCTAATTTAGCCCCGTTTCGTTCAAAGACATATAAACTATCATAAACCCTCTCTATCCCATCCAAAATTGAGCGTAGCGCGTCCGAAATCGGGATATACCTATCATACTTTGTTTTAGTTCCCTTAATAGCTATTACACCGTTCTGTAGGTCTATGTCGTCCCATTTTAAATTTAAGGCCTCGCCTTTCCGGCAGCCGGTAAATACCAGGAATGAAATTAGATCCTTAGTTAATTTATTCGTGGCGCCAGCGATTAGTTTTTGGATATCGGAATCGGATAAAGTTTTTAGCCGGGACAGCTCATTGAGCTTTTTTATTTCGGAAGCAGGGTTTTTTTCGAGGTAACCGCGGTCTATACAAAAATTAAAAAAGTTGTAAAGGGTCTCTGTCTCGATATTTATAGTCCTAAACGATATCTCTTGCTCTCTTTTGCCGACGTTTTTCGGACTACTTAATACTTCTAATTTGCGTTGTAACTGATAAGTTTTAATATGTTCGATATTTATATCTGAGATATCTCTATCTCTAAAAAATAATAAAAAATGTTTGGCGGCGTTATCTCTTACTTCTATTGTTTTTTTTGAGGTATTTAGATTTTTAAGATACTCATAAAAAATATCTTCAAACGGTAAGCTTTTTTTAATTAAACTTTTTAGCCCTGCCCTTGCTCTGGCGACATCGGTTTGTAAAGCATTAGCTATCTTTTCAGCATCCTTTTTATCTTTGGTCCTGCAAGAACCCTGGTAATGTTTGCCTTCTATGCATATATGGTAATACCATATATCGCTTCCTTTTTTTTGATAAATACTGGCCATATCCTCTCTCGCTAAAATAGTAGCATATAAGTAGCAAATATATTGCATATTATATATATATAATATATAATATGCAATATTTAGCATTTTAATAAACCGTTATTTTAGCGGGCTTTAATGTGGATAATATAATATATACACCTGCATGGGGTGCAGGGGGTCGCAGGTTCAAATCCTGTCGTCCCGACCACTTTTATATTTAGTGGTTTTCCGGTTTTTATTTTCTGTTATGATCCAAGCATTCTTGCTATTGTTTAGAAATCTCTTTCTGGTGCTTCAATAAACTAATTTTTTATTTAAAAGCAGTTTTATTTAATGGTTGGATTTATTTTATAAGGATTGTAAATGGTCGGGATGACACGATTTGAACGTGCGACCCCCTGCTCCCAAAGCAGGTGCGCTACCAGCTGCGCCACATCCCGAAAATAAAAATATTATATTTATATTAATTTTAACATGTATTAATTTTATAGGCAATATATTTATAAAATTTTTAATTTTTTGAGCTTTTGCTCATTAACCAATATACTATTCCGAGCACTAAAACAAGAAAACCGAGAATTGCAACTTCAGTGGATTTTTGAGGGGCAAGGGAAAAAATCAATATTTTTCTTAGTAATGCTGCCATTGCAAGGCCTATAAAGGCGCTTAAGGCAAATTTATGCCCCTGAAGCTTTTTGACCTCTTCTTCCAGCAGCTCCCTGATTGCCCATACAATCAGCATAGCTCCTAAAATATCTATAACCGTAGTTTCAAAGGAGCCGCCCATAAAAGCAAAATTATAGATTTCAAATACAAATAAGAGAAAAACCATAATAGTTGCAATAATAAGCGATATTACCAACGCAAGATCTAATATATAAGAAAATTTTGAACTAAATCTAATTATTTTTGTCTCAAATTTTGTAGTCGCAATGTAAAATTTTCCTTCGCTTATATAAGAGCTGATAATAATATCCAGATTAATGTCGATAATTTTATTTACAGATACTATGAGTTCGTCTCTTTTGCCAGAACTAGGAAAATTTTTAAGAATAATCCCGTGTATAAAATTCCTTATATAATTCATCGTGGCGCTTACATAATGGGAGGGTAGCTTTATTTCGGCGTGGACCTCCCCTATCCGTTTTAATTTTCGCAAATATTCATTGTTATATGTTCCGGAAAAAAGTCCCATAAACCAAAATTTAAGTTTTTCCTGATGCCTATTTCTAATTTCTTCGTTAGGCAGAAATTTGCTGAAGTCTTCAAAATTGGCAATAAAAGAATAAGTGCCGGAAATAAAATCGTTTGCGTTAGAACCCATTAAACCGCTTAACTGCATTAAATTGGAAGCGTCGTTGTCGGTGAAAGAATATATTAGCTTTATTTTATCAAGTGTTTCCATATTTTTATTATACCTTAAAATTATTTTTGCGACAATTTATAAATTATTATTTTATAAATCTCTTTGAAATTGTATCTTATAATATGCTATAATACGCATATATCAATATTGTAATATAAGGGATGGGGGGATTTAATGGCTACTATAGTAGTTTTAGGAACCGGTTTTGCGGGAAACACAGCCGCATTGAATCTGAAAAAAGAGTTAGGCGGTAAGCATGACGTTATCGTAATATCGCCCCGAAAAAATTTTTCTTACGTTCCGTCATTAGTATGGGTAGGCGTAGGTTCGATGTCGCCGGAAAAGACGTATTTTAATCTGGAGCCGGTTTATAAAAAACTCGGAATTATATTTAAAGAGGGGGCGGCTGAGGAGATACACCCCGATAGCGGGGATCAGTATGTCGTCGTGAAATATTTAGGCGGCAAAACTGAACAAATTAAATACGACTATTTGATAAATGCAACCGGTCCGAAACTTAATTATGCGGCAACGCCAGGACTTGGACCTGATTCAGGTTATTCCGATTCCATATGTACATTGCCGCATGCAATTAAAACACGCGATAATTATTTTAAAGCCGTCGAAAAGATGAAGCAGGGCAAAAGGCAAAAATTTGTCGTCGGCACAGGACACGGAACCGCTACATGTCAAGGGGCGGCATTCGAATTTATACATAATTTAGAATTTGATCTTAACAGACGGGGTGTGCGCCATAATGCCGATATAACATGGATATCGAATGAGCCTGCTCTCGGAGATTTCGGGGTCGGAGGAGTCGTTGTAAAAAAGAACGGAAATTTGGTTTCCGGCAAGCTTTTTGCCGAATCTACCTTTCTGGAAAAAGGTATAAAATGGGTGGAGAGGGCGCATGTGCGCAAGGTCGAGGAAGGTTCTTTAGATTACGTTAATATCGAAGGAGAGGAAGGAAAGCTGGATTTTGATTTTGCTATGCTTATTCCGCCGTTTGCCGGTATCCCCATCGCTTATATCGATAAAGACGGCAACGACATCAAAAGTCAGATGTGCGTGCCGAGCGGGTTTATGAAAGTCGATGCCGATTATGCATCTGCCGTAAAACCTTTCGAAGAATGGAGAAATTCAGACTGGCCTAAAAAATATAATAATCCTGTTTATAAAAACATATTTGCCGCCGGAATAGCTTTTGCCCCGCCGCACTCTATAAGCAAGCCTTTTAAAGCGCCGGACGGCACGCTTATAGTTCCCAGCCCGCCAAGAACCGGTATGGCATCGGGAATTATCGGACATACGGTTGCGCTATCTATTATAGATATGGTAAAGAAAGGATTAGAAGAACCTACGCAACAGGCATCGATGACGGAATTCGGCGCAATATGTATAACCTCTATGGGTAAATCGATGACGCGCGGTTCTGCCGCTTTATTGACTATGGATCCGGTAGTTCCAAACTACGAAAAATACAAATTTGGCAGAAATCTAAATTATACTTTCGGCGATATAGGTCTTGCGGGACACTGGGTTAAATATATGCTACATTACTTATTTATGTGGAAAATGAAAGGCAAGTTTTTATGGTATTTTATTCCCGATTGATGATTTAGGATATTAAATATAATATTTATTTAAATTAAAACATAATAGAATTACGGGAGGCTTGTATATATTATGGAAGATAAAAGTGTAAAAGACTTAACTGAATACGTTCCTTATTCTAAAGAGGCGAGGTCATTTATGGCACCTACTAAATATACCGTGTTTATAAGAACGTTTATTCCGTGGCAATTAATCAAGTTTGCCTATTATAATTTGAAGATGTTGATGGTTTTATCGAAAGGACACGGCAGGTTTCTGGATAAGTAATATATCCGATAAAAATAAAAGCGTCTAATATTTATAAATATTAGACGCTTTTATTTTCTCAACGTGCTATGTTTATTATTAAACAGTTAAGAGCCGAAATTCTTAGCAACAAATTCCCAATTTACTAAATTCCAGAAATGTTCAATATAGCTCGGTCTGGCATTGCGATAATCTATGTAATAGGCATGCTCCCATACATCGCAGGTAAGCAGAGCAGTTTTGCCGGAAGTCATCGGCGTGCCGGCATTACTCGTTGCCATAAGTTCTATAGAACCGTCATGATTTTTGACTAACCATGCCCAACCGGAACCGAATAAAGTAGCGGCTGTTTGACTAAATTGTTTTTTAAAATCGTCAAAAGTCCCAAACTTAATTTCAATAGCTTTTGCGAGATTTCCATCAGGTCGTCCTTTGCTATTAGGTGATAGGCAATGCCAATAAAAAGTGTGGTTCCACGCCTGAGCGGCATTGTTAAAAATCCCCCCTGAGGATTTTTTAATTATGTCTTCTAATCCTAAGTCTTGGAATTCCGTACCTTTTATGAGGTTGTTTAGATTATTTACGTAGGCATTATGGTGCTTTCCGTAATGATATTCGAGGGTTTCCTTAGAAATATGCGGCTGCAGCGCATCAAGGGCATAAGGCAATTCCGGCAGTTTATGTTCCATTTTAATACTCCTTTAATTAAAAGTTAAACAAATTTTATTTACTTATATAAGTATACCACAACTTTTTATAATTTTATTAAGAGGAAATATTAAAAATATTTGTTATAGTTTTGTTATAATTGACGAAATTGCATGGAAAGGAAAAACGGCGAGCGCCTTGAAACCTTGATAGAATATGGTGAGCCGCGCGGGAGTCGAACCCACGACCACCTGATTAAAAGGGAAATTCAAGCAAATCAATAAACCGACTTTCCGCCTGCATTTATAGTAATTATAAAGTTTTCCTCAATCCCGCCTATCCCGTATAATGCCGTTAAATTATGCCGATTTTTTTATAAACCGTTGCAAAATCGTTGCAGTAGTTACCGCCTGAACTTTCTCTTAATTTCAGGTTTAATCTCCGGTTTATTTTGCGGATCTTGGGTGAAAGAGTCCGGCTTAGGGGATTCGGAGTTTTTTAAATTCGTGGATGTCGCCTCCTGTTTGTTTTCTATTTCTTGCTTATTTGTGAACTTCAAAGTCATTTTATTAATTTCGGTTACGAATTCTTCGGCTTTTTTAATAGATGACTTAACCCCTTCTTTATTAAATTTAATTAAATCTCTGTAATCTCCTATTTGTCTCTGTTGAAAAGCGTTTTCGAGGATCTTGGTATAATCTTTATCCACCAATCCTTTATGCACAAATTCCTTATTAAATTCCCCTTTTACGTGGCCGTGGTCTGAATAATCAATGTCCTTTGTAAGCAATAAGGCTTTAATAGAATAAAAACAAGCATAATAATTTCTATTGACCGCTAAATTCAAGTGGTTAGATTCGTAAGCCATTTTAGCCTCATCAATTGCCTCAATAGATCTCTCGATTCTATATTTTATTAAAGCCTGTTTATCCCCTTCTCGTAGAGTCATAATTCGATTCCCTCCCGTTTAATATTTTGATACCAGGGCTCAATTCCGGCAACGCGGGTATTTAAATAACTCTTATACTCTATTTGCCAATCAATAAAAATATCGTATTTTAATTCAATGTCAACTACAATGCCTAATATTTTTTCATTAATATCTTTGCTTACCCGCATAAAATACCGATTTTTGAGTTCTTCAAATGATATATCCTTATCTATTTTGTAATCGTCATTAATTACTATAAGCAGGTCTATATCCGATTCCTCGTTATAATCCCCCCTTGCTTTAGAGCCGTAAAGGATTAATTTTGCCCCAGGGTATTTTTCCGTGACCTTTTCCTTTAATTCCGTTAAAGCCGTCCTCTCGTCATCCGTAAGATAACTTAAATATCCGGCTTTTTCCGCAAGATTATTATTGACAACGGTATTTATTATCCTTTCCATAATAACTAAATTATAACATAAACTGGTTAAGTAATAAAATGCCGACTTATATCTATAATTTGCGTTTTAAAGCCGGTTAAAATGATTTTAGGTGGTTTACCATTAACCCAGACCGAACCCCGCCTTATTTTTTGTCCTGCCGCGTTTTTGATAAAAGTTCTCCTAACCTCAATGGCCTATACCCGATATTGTCCGGAGAGACGTCTATCAGGTTGTCATACCGGTTTATTTTTTCGTGTATATGGCCGTGGACGTTTATATCGCATTTATTCCTGTCGAAGAAATTCTTAAGATAAAGTATTTCTCCGGAAAAAGCGTCCTGGGCGGATTTCTCTTGAGAGGAACAAGTTTCGCCGTATAAGTCTATAACCGGATAGTGGGAGAACAAAACCTTAATTCCATTAAACGACCCTATGACTGCCGATATGATGCCTTTGTCCACGGCCATGCCGGACTGGTCTATAATAACGTCATCCAAAAGCTCTATGCCGTTACTTTCGTAAATTATCGGACAAGCGACATCATGGTTGCCTTTGATTAAAATAATATGGCCGTTAATTATCCTGGAGTACCTTTTTATTTTCTGCTCCATGCTTAATATATCCTCGTCGGAGGTAAAGTCTCCCAGGTGCAGGACGGTATCGCTTTCGGATACGGTTTTATTCCAGACATCTACCAGATATTTATCGAAGCCGTTGGCAATGGAGTCATAGTCTCCGAAATGAGTATCCGATATAACGAAGGTATCGCCGGTGATTAGCATAATTTTAAGACCTGAGCATATTTTAAAAACATGCTATAATATTTTGTAAGATTAAAACGCCGTCTATCTTCATATGCGCCGGTTTGATAATAATATCAGAGCGCCTGCGACAGTCGTTTTCTCCGGGGGATTAACCGCGGGAGAATGCCAAAAACTAACTTCGTTTTTATGTGCTTCCTCTAATTCAGATCCGGACGGCGGCTCGGCTCTCTCTTCATGCCGTCCGTACCATTCCTCGAGGTTTAAATCAAAAACAAGGGTTGTTTTCTTAGATGCTATAACGTCGTCATAGCCGCCTTCGTAGCCAGGTATGACGACCATTAAATCCTCCGGGTATTTTTTAAGCTCTTCGATTAGTTCCTTAACGGTCATATTTATCGCCCTTTTTCTTTTTCTTTATCGTATGCTTGACTTTTAGAAGCGCAAGATTTAATTCGAGAGTCGTTTCGCTGCTGGTGGTCTCTAAGGCGCCGTCGAGGATGTCTCCCAGGACGTTAGCGGCCTTCTCCATTATTGTTTTCTGCTCGGCTTTGTCGGCTGTCGGCAGCCTCGACATGCTCCTGGACAGGTCCCTTATTTTGGCATACGTTTCTATAATGTCCAGAGTTGTTTTTACCGCCTTAGGGCTTTTGATTATGGTTGTGAGCATATAGAGGCCTTTTTCGGTAAAAGCCTTTAAGTCGGCGCTCGAATGTTTTAATTTATTAAACCGGTGGAAATTTTCCACCAGTTCATTTTTTTCCGTGGCCGTAAGTTTTATGATATAGCTTTCTGGAAATTTGGCCGGATTATTCTTAACCGCCTTATTAACATCTCTTGTTTCAATGCTGTATAGCGCGGCCACGTCGCTATCTATAATTACCTTCTCTCCCCGGATATCGATTATCTTGTCTTGGACGTTTTCGAGTTTTACTATTTGCATAGGATCTATTTTTAAAATAATTTTAGGTAATTAAAGTGTCCGAATTTCGGACACTTCCTCTTTAGCCTTATTTTTACTTGATTTGCGGGATTTTAAAAATCTGTTTAATCCAAATTAATAAATTTTTCCATTTATCCTTAAAATCGTTAATGGCAATTTTTATTGTTTTAAATGCCAATCTTAATCCTCGTGGCGAAACTGTTTCGCCACGAGCGGATACAGTAAATACCTTTGTTTCCGATACATCTAAAAAACAGGTTTACTTGAATCGTTATTTATTTTTTATACTATTTTTATCTTTCTTATTATTTCTAATTATAGTTTGCGGATTATCTGCTGAGTCAAGAACAAGTTGATCTGATAAAATATCGGATTTTTTTTGAGAGATAGCACAGAACAATAAGTATGCTTTATCCAGAATATATTCTAACTTCTCTCGAGCTTTGATTATTTCAATATAATCTGATGCAGTAGGAGGATGTTCTTTAAACCAATCAGTAACTACATCAAGAATTTCTATTGGAGAAAGGTCGTCATCAGACATAGTATCTTTGTAATCTTCGTCACCATAAATTTCTATTGATTTAAAACATTCTTTTAAATCTTTATTTAATTTTCTAATAAGCTTTTTATTTCCCTGGGACATATATAATTCAGTTAAAGCTCTCAATCTTAACGTATTCTTTTCGTCGGGATTTGCTTCAGCAATTTTTAATAAATAATTCATGCCTTTTGGGTTATAGCTTTCTAAGTTTATCCCGTAATAAGTAATCTCTTCATCTATACTTTCTGGTTCAGCTACAAAAAAATCAATCGAACTAATTTTAAATAGTTCACATAATTTATATATATTATATAAAGGAATTTTAACAGCCCCTTTTTCATACTCAGCAATAGCCTGCCTGCTTATAGATAATAATTGTGCGAGTTTTTCCTGTGAATAATTAAATTTTTTCCTTAAATTTTGAATTTTATTGCCCACTATTTGATAAAATTCTAATTCTTCGCTTTCTTTTTTTAATTTTTTCTTAGCCATTTTATTTAAATTCAAACATTAAATTTATGAACAATTATAAATAAAATATCACAATTTGATTTTTTTTTATACTAATAATATTTTTTTGTTGACTTTTATGGAATTATGTTATATTTTGTAACTAAATGCAAATAAACATAACAAATAAAAGAGGAAATTATGAATAATAAATATATAGGCATAAAGGAGATGGCAGAAATTTTAAGTAGTAGTAAAGGAAGGTTGTATTCGGCTGTTAAAAAAAACGAAATACCGCACTTAAAATTTGGGAGGAGGTATTTGTTTTCTGTGGAGGAAGTTGAAAAGTATTTACAAGAGTCAACCATCCACGCTCTGACGAGCGGGGTTAGAGTTTCGCCAAACCGTTGAAAAAAATAGTAAACAGGCAAAATCGGGCAAAGTCATTGAATTAAAGGGTTAGAATTTGGTGTATCACAGTGAGACACTTAAAAAAATGAAAAAAATAAAAGAAAACATAACCATTAAAACAGTCGAACAGGCACTACTTTCGAGCATTTTAATTGACAACCGCAACTTGCAAGAAGCTAATAGTATAGGGTTTAACGATTTCTATGATTCCCGGCATCGAGTAATATTCGCTAAAATGCAAGAATTATATAATGCTGGCAAGCCTATCGACCCCATAACGCTTGAAATGCCGGATGAATATGATTATTTGTTGGATTTGTTAGATATGCCGGCCGGACTCCTCAACGTTGAAGAATATGTGAGACAAATTTTAGAAAATTCCAACAAAAGAAGCCTAATATCTAAAATCGAAAATATTAGCTTAAGACAAGATAACGCTAACTACAACGACCTTAAACTCGATGTTATTGAATTTGCGAATAACCTTAAGGAAAAAGATACAACAACAAAGTTTAATTTTTTAAAACCTCAAGAAATTAAATCCGAAAAAGCTTCTTTCTTGCTTGAAGATTTTATGCCACTTCCTATCGGTGCAGAAACGATAATATCGTCAAAAGGCGGCAGCGGCAAGTCGGCTCTGGCTTTACAGTTAGCACTCAGGGCGAGCGCAACGGGGATTAAAACGCTGGCGTGGTTATCGGAAGATCCGATAACTCTCACAAAACACCGTCTCGAAAAAATCTCGAAGATGACGGAAATAAATATTAACGATAACCTTATGTTATGCGGCGATACGCCGTTTAATATTTTAGTGAAAAATAATAAAAACATCAAGGTTAATCCGGTTTTTTACGATTTTATGGCAGCATGTAAAAACTTTAAAATAGTGATCATAGACCCACTCATCGCGTTTTATGGCGCTGACGAGAATAGTAATTATGAGGCGCGATATTTTATGGAGCTATTTTCAAAATGGGCTAAAGAAGAAAACAAAGCAATTATAATTATACACCATCAAACTAAATATATAGACGTTTCTATTGCGCGGGGAGCGGGGGCGTTTATAGACGCCGTCCGGGCGCATTATAGCGCCGAAAAAGACAAAGACGATAACAGATACGTTAACGTTAGAATAGAAAAAGATAACTGGGGGATTGGAAGTATTTTTAAGAAAGAAAAACAAATTCAACTATGGGCTGAAAAACTACAAGGGAAAGAAGAATATTATAAAGAAAATAAAGAAAAAAATATAAATATTTATGAAAAATACGGATTTTAAAATATCCAACACCACCGTCTCAATCGTTAGGAGCGGGATATTCGCTCCCACCCTTAAGGCCACAAAGACCGATAGGGATATTATTTTCGAAAATAACTGGGGAAAACTAAAAATATTAAAAAAATATAACCAACTAACACAGACGCATATTAATATTTTAGACAGTATTTTTGCGAATGCTGCGGAAATCAGAAAATTTGAGACTGGGGAAATAGGAATAAAATTCGGAATAAATAAGGTCCTAAAAACTCTCGGTCAGACGGGAACAAATTATGAATGGCTCCAAAGAAAATTAGACGATCTAATTTCAACTGTGGTCGAAATAGAAACGAAAAATAACGTAACACACGAGGGAATCCTTCATTACGCCCGCTGGTCGAAAACTCCAAACCCCAACGCCTTAAAGAAAAACACTTCAGGATTAAAATATTATAAAAAAGGGAGTTGCGGGTATTATTATTCGATCGTCTTTAATACGGAATTTACGAGGTTTTTTGATATAGAGATTAATTTAAATTATCTAAAAATATTACCTGAAATATTAAATTTAAAATCCGGCGTTCTTCAGGCATTTGTCCGGTTCTGCATTAGCCATAACGAACTAAATATGCAATTATCTGAAATCTTAGGAAATATAAGGGTATTGGAGGGGGCGACAGACAGGCGCCGGCGTCAAATCATAAAAGAAGTCAAAGACAATGCCGCTCTGCTTTACGAAAAATTTAAAATTAAAATTGATAAAAATAATATCGTTAAATATAAACACAAAAACGCGACGGGCATTTATTTTTTAGCACCTGGAAAAGATAAAAAAAAGGAAACCATTTAATACGGATGCGGAAACCATTTAATACGGTAAATAAAAAAAAGGAAACCATTTAATACGGATGCGGAAACCATTTAATACGTTCTCAAGAGTATCTCAAGAGAGATACTCTATCAAGAGAGAAAGAAAAAATATTTTTAGGAATATTTTTTCTTTCTCCTAAATAAAAAAATAAAAACATTAGGACGGTTAAAATGATAAAGAAAGAAATTAAAAAAAATCTAATAAATCTTGAACTTGAAAAACAAATTAAAATGTTAAAAGAGATTTATGATTATCAAGACCAAGACTTGATTAATGTAGCAACAAATAATATCGAGCCGGCTTACGGATTATTAAAAAAAGAGCAGGGAGACGAAAGGACGATAAAAGACTTTTTGAGAAAAAAAAGATATATCAGAGTAGTTAAATAATCCTATTCAGATTCAAATTTAAAAATTCAGAAAGGAGGGGTATTATGTTTAAAAAAATCATCAGCGTTATTGTAATTATTTCGTTCACGACGTTTTATACGTTAGCCCTCGTAAATAGTAAAAATGCCTTTGCTTTTGTCGTTCCTTCGATTAGCGGCGTAGTTAACGCTGCTGAAGCTATGGCTGATGCAGGGGATTCCTTGGTTGCTGCCGGTAAAGTGGTCGGTCTGGCAATTCCACCCGGAGGACCCTTTGGGTTATCGACGAGTATCGGGCAATGGTTACAGGGAAAATCGACGGGTTTACTTAATACAGGCAAATTTATGACTTCCATGGCAAAACTTCAAGTGGAACTCTCTAAAGTCCAGTCATCCATTAACGCCGCTACTACCGCCGTTTCCGATGTTTACAACGCCGAAGGAGACATAACCGCCGCGCAGAACTCTCTGCAGGGTAACGGTATTATTATGACTAACTGCCAGGGCGGGTCAGGCATAATGGGTTCTATCGCTTCCGAAAACTGCACGGAAGAAACGATTAACTCCAACATCGAAGGCCTTCAGGGGACTTATTCGACCTTTGGCGGCCAGGCAGGAGTTTCCGGCAACGGCATATCTTCCGCCCTTGCAGGAAACAGTCCAAACCAGGCGGCACTTTTAAACGGGGTAAACAACTTTTCGAACGTGTCTGAAAACGGCCTCGGCGGGTCGGTCTCTATATCGCCTACGAGCAATTTATGTCAGGACGAACTTGCCGCGGGCATGGTTACTAACGCTTCCCAATGCACGGAAAGTTACCAAAGAGCAGTAGACTCCGAACTAAACAAAAATATGCTCATAAACGGAACGGAAGGCATAGCGCAGGGCAACGCCGCAATAGTATCCGGTAGCGGTTTTTCGAATGTGATATCCGGCGTTAAAGGCTCTTACGATTTACAGCAGCTCGAGCTTTTAAAAATACTTGCCGAGGAAAACGCACAGCAGCTTAAATCTACCGGCGCTTTGACGAGGCAAATAGCGATAGCTAATCAGGCAAAAGCCGCGAAGAAAATTAACGATGCAAAAACGCCGATTATAGGCAAACCTAACGACCCGATAAAGGAAATGCAGGCTAACGGCTGGTATTACTGAAATTTTATTTATTAAAAAATATGAAACTTACAACTTTAATTTTATTAACCGCCGGATTTATTTGTTTCGGTATGATTAAAAGTTCTTTCGCCGGAACAAAAACTTGTCCAAGCGGGTATTCTATGGGTTCTAACGGGTACTGCCATAGCACTACCGATAGCGCAGGCAAATGTCCTCCTGGAGGCCATTGGTCAGGTGGAAACACTTGTACCGCAGAACCGATCACTACGCCGCCTAAAACATCCTCTACGGCCAAGCCGAACACCGCATCCACTCCGAACGCTAAAACCGCTCAAGCAATGACGATGCCGAAGATGTTTGGTATCCCTAAAAGTTTAAAGACGTTTGACGTGGAAACGATTCCGGAAGATATCCTCGATAATTCCAACTTAACCGGTTGGGTCCAAAACATTGCGTATATGCTGATAATATTTGGATTTATTTATGATATGTATATGAACCTTTATAGGTTTTCTATCGGGGACGACGGAAAAAATAAAAGCTACTGGCAATTATTTTTTCGCTTAATTTTTGCATTTACCGCCGTTTACATATGGTCTAAAGGAATATTTTTCGAACAGTATTTAAACTTTATACAAAACACGCAAGACTATATCTGGACGACTATGGCTAATAAATCCAACGTTTACAAGATAACCGCGGATGTTAGACATATGATTGGGCAGTTTGGTTCGGGTCAAAAAGGAAACGGGTTTGAGTGGTATAACCCCGCCACGTGGGGGAACTTAGTTAATATTGCCGGACAGGCTGTTTTAGAGTTCATTTTTGCGACCATAGTATTTTTGGTTTATATAATTTACATCGTCGTATATTTTTTAATTTACCTATTCCAGGTTCTAATACTTGGCCTGTTATATGCGATATTCCCCCTTGCGATAGGCTTATGGGTAGGAGAATATGCTGAAAGCGTCAGTCCTTTACAATCGTGGTTTAAATGGTTTATCGAAGTTTCGACTTGGGGAGTATTTATAGGTCTCGAAAACGTAATTTTTAACACTATCGTCGGGAATTTTATCGCCGATTCCGTTTTAGGCCTGAGGGGGGGCGGCGTTAAGTTTAGTACTCGCGTTGGGTCTGATTTTAGCCATGATTCTCCTGCTTCTCGCCGGCCCCTTCCTAATCCATAAAATATTCGGTATGACGTCCGGTCACGGACATATAGGGAATGCGGCGAGTAAGGCTAAAAGTTTTAAAGATACTTCCGACTCGAAACAAAGTCAAGAAAAAATCAAAGAAGGAGTTAAGGCGATAGCGACAGGCGGCGCTTCCGTTCCGGCTGATATGGCTAAGGAAGGCGCAAAACAGGCGGTAAAAACTGCGCAAGATACCATAAAGGAGCAAGGCGGCAACGCAGCCGGCGGCATCGCCCCGGGAGCTTCGACCCGTTTAGACGGAAAATAATAAAAATGATTTTTGGAGGCGGTATGAAAGAAAGAATTGATTTTTTATCAGTATCGAAAGAAATTGCGGATAGAGTTGAACACTATTATAACTGGTGTTTTAGGGCGGTTTCCATCTTTGCGATGCTCTCGTTTGTAAGTTTTTTTGGAATGGCGATTTTTTATTATATCGTTCGGTTTTTACCACTTGCGATGGCATTTCTGACTACTCTTGTAATTACTACGGCATTTTTTATGGCGACGACTTTGGTAACTATTATTTTATTTTTAGCCGGATTAATTTTAGGGGTAAAAAAATATATTCATGATTTTAAGGATAGAGGAAAAAATTTATTGTTCCGGATTAAACAGATTTTTAAAATACCGTAAATCAAGTAAAAATAAGGCTAAAAAGGAAGTGTCCGAAATTCGGACACTTTTCGGCGGACAGGGAAAAAGTGAACGGATTTAGGATAATTAATAACATAAAAACTAAATTAAGGAGAATAGATATGTCGGATGAAAAGGAAGAAGCATTAAAGAAAGCTATAACGATTACGATTTCGGAAATTAACGAAGAGGCTAAAACGTTGCAATGTAAATTTAACGAGCTTATTAATTACGCCGACAAGAAGGAAGACAATATTGAGGATAATTTAATTAGTTTGTTTAAGAAAGCCGTTGATATTTCTGAAGCTATATATAAATTCAAAAGAACAACCGAACTAAAAAAAGAATTTGATGAACTGCTTCGGTTTACGGCTGATAATGTTAAAACGATAGATGATGATATTAATAATAATATTAAAAAAAGTCTAAATCCGGCAAAATCAATAAATTAAAGGATTAGAGCTTGGTGTCTCACGGTGAGACACATTAAAAAGAATACCAAAAACCGGAAAAGCAAAAACCTGATAAAGAAAGAAACATCGAAATTAAAAAAGACGAAAAGCAAAATATTCAAAGCAAAATTGTAAAAAGATTATAAAAAAAAATGCAAAAGGCAAAAGCTAAGAAAGAAATTCGCTGCGCTCATTTATATTATAAAAAGCTAACCGCCTTCGGCGAAAAAAGTAGAAAAGGTTTTAGTATGGTAAAAGCAAAAACTTTAAGAAAGTGGCTTCGCATTTTATTATTGTAAATACTCCGTTTATTGAGCGTATCGTTAATATTATATTGTGCATTTTCATATTGAACGTCGAACGGCAACTATGGTAACACACCTGCGCACCGGCAAAGCCGGAAACGCAGGTTTTAGGCGGGGGTAGTCGCCATATAAAGTATGGCATAACGGCGGGAACTTCTACGAATAGAAGGCTTTGCGATATACATCTAAATTAGGGCAAAAATGCCATACCATTATGGCGTAAAAAATACAATAAAAAATTGGGGGCAGTATGAAAAAGAAACAAACTTTAGTTATTGACGAAAAGTTCATCCGTAAATTTGGAATGGAGAACAAATCGCAAATAGTAAACGACGCTCTGGCGAAATATTTTTTTGACGAAAAGCAGGGTTATAAAAACGATTTGCAGTTTATAAAAGACCTTCACGGAGCGGTCGAAAAATTAAATGAAAAGGTGGATAACCTGCTGGTGAAAATTGCTTCAATAGAGACCAGATTGGATTTAAATTTTAATATGTCTTTGTTTGGCGTATATGCAGGTGAAAGTCTTTTGCAGCAAGCCGGGCAACAACCCCAATCAAAAGAAAAACTGGACGAAGAAAGAAAAAAAATTGAAGAGCTGTCAGAAACAACTAAAAGCAAATATGCAGATTTAAAAAAGATAATGGGTTAATCAGAGTGGTTTATACCTAAATTTAAAATCAGAGGTCTTAAAATCGATTTTAGAGCGTTTTTTAGCGGTTAAAAATAATAAGAAAGGAAAATTTCTTAAATTCAGAGAAAAAAATGAAATTGGTCGGCGTGGAAAAAATAGCGGAGATACTCGATATAAATGAAAATACGATATACGACTGGACTGCTACCCGTAAAATCCCGCATTACAAAGTCGGACGACTCGTTAAATTCGACATCGATGCCGTTATGGACTGGCTTGCAACTTGCGAGGTTAAACCATATAATAAAGGAACAGGCGGAAGGTCCCATAAAGGAGGTGGCAAATAATGGGACTTTTCAAAAGAAAAGGCAGCCCTTATTATTTTATGAAATTCCAGGCTAACGGTATCCGGATTTACGAGTCCACAAAGACGGCCAATAAGAAACTTGCCGAAGAAATATATTTAAACCGCCGGTCGGAAATTATTTACGGCATAGAACCGGAAATAAAAAAAGAACCGGTAAGGGATATTAGTTTTAACGAGCTTGCGGATAAGTATTTGGAATTTATTTCCGGCAGGCTTAAATCGGCATACGATACAGGGTTATTTGTTAAAACGCTCGCCATGAGGTTTAAAAATAAGCCGTTATCGGATTTTACAATGCAGGATTTGGAACTTTTTCAATCGGACTGGATTAAGGACGGGTTTTCGATAGCTTATGCCAACAGGCTTACGGCAACATTAAAAAGAATGTTTGCAAAAGCGCTTGATTGGGATTTAATAACCGAAGACGTCTTAAAGCGGGTCCGGAAAGCGAAACAGCTTAAAGGCGAAAAAACAAGATTAAGGTATTTATCGGAAGAAGAAGCCGAAAGGCTAATATTTAATTGC
>JAJYWW010000100.1 GCA_021791295.1 bacterium
TTGCAGAAAAGGCGAAGCCCTTAATTTAAAATGGGACGACGTGGACTTAAAGAACGGAGTTATTGCGATTAAGGCGACGAAGACCAGATACGACAGGCGTATCCCTATTTCCAGCCCCCTTGAAGCCGTTTTAAAGGGGATAGAGAGAAATCCAGACTGTTCGTATGTATTTAATAAAAACGGGCGTAAAATCGGTAATTTTAGAAAGTCTTTTATGACCGCCTGCCGCAATGCCGGATTAAAAGATTTGCATATCCACGACTTAAGGCACGTCTTTGCAAGCGCACTTACCATGAACGACGTATCGCTTTACAAAACCGGAATACTCTTGGGACACCGGACGCCTAACATGACCCAGAGATATGCGCATTTAAAACCCAGCGAATTAAAAAAAGAGATAGAAAAAGCCTTCGGCAAGAAAAACGAAGAGGGAGAGGAAGAAATCAAAAGAGAGGAATACGAAAGAGCGTTAAAGATTATAAGGGAGTATGAGAAGAACGGCGGAAAATAATTTTATATGGAATACCATTAGGTATAAATATCTCTTTTTCAAAATCGGAATATTCGTCGCCGACGAAGTGAAGACTTAAGCTTTTATGTCCGCCTCTTAAAAACTGCAAAATTTTTTCCTGCGGATATATTATCTGTTGGGAAATATTATTAAATCTGCGCCCATTGCATATAGCTTCCCTTATTTGATTTTCGAATAGTTTATAATGTATATCCGCATTTCGCTCTTTAGCCGCAAAGTTGATAGCTATATCGATATCGTGCGGCTTTTCCTTGCCATGCAGAAAACTTCCGAAAAGTATAATTTTTTCTACGTTATAAATAAAGGAATCGTCTTCGTTTACGCGCTCTATTCTTAAAAGAAAGTCTTTTAAAATAGACCGAGCCGTTTCTTTTTTAATATATTTCATATGCTTTTATATATGCGCTTTATAACAAGCCTATCTTCATCCTGTCTGTAATAGCCTTTTACGAGTTCTTTATGGTTAAATCCGTATTTAGCACATAAATGAATCATTCTTGAATTAACAGGGTCAGTCGTCAAAAGACAGTCCGCTTTTTCTTTATCCAAGAAATCTACTATACTTTGAAAAAACATATTGCCTATTTTTTTATCCCTGTAGTTTTTATCGATAAAGATTTTATGCAATAAATACAAAGAGCAGTTATTAGCTTTAAATAAAAGGACTACGCCTACTATTTTTTTATTGTATTCAGCTACAAGAACAGTAGAATATTCTACCCATAGACGCCAGACGTGTTCTCCGTCGGGAATAAAATCTGAATTTCTGTTATCCCGCCAAGCCTGCCTGTCTAATTCCGATATTTCTAAAAAATCCGAAATTTTAGCTTTTCTAATTGTTATATCCATATATATCTTTATGTTTGCAATTTAAATGGTGTCGCTACCTGTTTTAGATTATCGAACTGGTTTTCTATTTCCGATACGGTCTCCTCGTTTGTCGTAACCGTAACCCTTTCAAGCATATCCTCTCTGTGAACCACAAGAGCGAATCTCAAATCAGAAACGACTGAGAAATCGGGATATACGTGCGCTTCCGATATTGCGTTTTTAAGTAGATAATAAACTTTGATACCGTGTTCCGACTGGTCTTTCATAATGGGCGTCATAGTTTCTATATCTTTTTCCGAATTTAAAAGAAAAATTCTTTCTATATTTACCCCTAATTTAGCCTGAGAGTAATTAACCTCCCTGTATTCGTTCATCGCTTTGCCGTTTTTCCAGTATTCCGGTTTTATCAAGGCGCTTACACCTTTAAACGTCTGTCCGGGCTTTAATCCTTTTAATGTTACCATATTTGCTTCAAATATATCGTTATAAATGAAATCCGAGCCTTTTACCGCCTGATTTAAAATATAATTAACTTTATCGAATCCCGCCAAGGCTATTCTTCCGGCAGGATCATTGTTTTTCTTTTTAAGCTGGTTACATAAGATTATCGTATCATTAATAGTCCTTTGTTCCTCTAACGATAACTCCAACGCAGGATAAATTCTTTCTATGCCTTCTTTAAGTTTATCCATCGAAATTATCATCTCTGCCAAAATAGATGCAAGCGCTATTAAAAGGGCTATTACTATCTGCGTGGTAGAACTCCATTTAAAAATAGAGGCGACCCAGAATACTATTATTATCGAAATAAATCCGATAAATGCGACTATAATACGAACAATGGAAGTTTTTGACATAGATAAATTTTATAATTATTTTTATTTAAAAACAATTATAATTTTGCGATAATACTGAATATGTTGATATGCTTAATGCTTTTAATAGAATTAGATTTCAATATTTTTTATAAATAAAAATCGCAGAAATCTACATCTATTTCCCGAGGCAACGGCTCTCCAGTTTCGTGATTTATATCCCTAATTTTTTGCATATCTTCGGCGGGAATACTAAACCATTTATCTTCGCCCAATACGAATCCGTATATCACCTTTTTGTTATCTAAAACTTGAATCACGGTCATCCCGCCCCCGACAACGAGTCCGCGGACTAATTTAGCCACAAAAGAAGCGATAACGGAATTATCGGTAAAGTTTTCGTTTTTCATTTCGCAAATAAAATCTGAATCTTCTACCGTAAGCGTAATGATTTTATGTCCTGGAAGTTCTTTGATTTTATTCAGCAAATCATTAACTTTATTTATCATATAAATGATAATTATATAATCTTTGCGCAAACTCGTCTATGATTTTATTTTTTGCCGCTTCTATTTCAGGGATAAAATCTTCTTCCAACGCTTGTTTTAAATTCATAACCGACCGCCTTTCAAGTTTTAATTTCAGCATTCCATTTGCTATTTCGTTTCCTTTCCTGACCAGATAAACCAGAAATAATATTTCCGCCGCCGCAAAAATCAATTCTATAATTAACATCGATATAATCTCCTTTTAAATAAATATAAAGACGATTATATCAAAAAAATATTACGGGATTATGAAGGTTTTGTTACAAAACGGTTAAATTTATGTTACATTTGCGTTACAAATTGCCCTCAAACACGCTAAAAATGTGGCTATATTTTTAATTTTCTAAAATATATTTTTTTTGAAATTTTCCCTTGACATTTAATCAAACATATTATAATAATAATACTATCAGCAATTAAATATGCTGAATGT
>JAJYWW010000118.1 GCA_021791295.1 bacterium
TTTCCCGCCTGCGGTTAAAGCCGAATCGGATACGGTTTTTTTTGCGCCTTCAGCCAATTCCAGCCATTTTTTGGTATGGGGTATATCTTTCAAGTCTTCGTCGGCCATATATAATGCACGGCATCCGCCGCAGTTTGAATGTCCGCATACGACGATATTTTTTACGCTGAGAATATTTACCGCATATTCTATCGCTGAAGTCGTAGCCAAAAACTCGCTGACGTTTCTGTAAGGAGGCACTAAATTGGCAATATTCCTCACGACGAAAAGTTCGCCCGGCAATGTTCTCGTTATAAGGCTCGGAACGACCCTCGAATCGGAACATCCGATAAAAAGCGTATGCGGATTCTGTTCTTCCGCTATTTTCTTAAAAAGTTCGCTGTGTTTTTTATACTCGTTGTTATTAAAATCGATAACGCCGTCGAATAAATTATTTTTGTCCAAATTTAGCCGCCCTTCGTTCTTTTCGCATAACATTCGCATAACGCGGTATTATAACATATAACACATTATAATTTTATAAATTAAACATCCTCCTCCACCCTGTTTCTTCCGTTTTCCTTTGCCCTGTATAAAGCATTATCGACCCTCCCTACAAGACTGCCGATAATGTTCCGCACGTTGCCTGCATTATCTTTTTCTCCGTATTCTATAACCCCGAAACTGCACGTTAGCCTGTAAATAAACTTAAATGTGTTTTCCTCGATTAATTTTCTTAAACTTTCAGCCTTTGCTTTTGCGTAGGCTAAATGAGTTTCGGGCATTAAAATCATAAACTCTTCCCCGCCGAACCTTGCAAGCAAATCCGTTTCCCTTAAATTAATTTTTACGAGATTGGCAAGTTCAAACAGAACATTATCTCCTACCTGATGCCCATAACCGTCGTTTATTTCTTTAAAATGGTCTATATCAAACATAATTATGGACAGCGGTCTGTTATACCTGGAAGCCAATTTAACATATTCGGACAAAGCGTTTTCTAATTTTCTTCGGTTAAAAATCTCCGTAAGAGGGTCCGTTTCGGACAACTCTTGAAAGCGTAATTTCTCTTTTTCTAATTCCTTTTCCAATAATACCTTATCGGTTGTATCGAAAAATATCGCAAGCGCGACGAACCGCCCTTGATAAACGACGGTCTGGACATGAAATAATATATATTTTTCTTCGCCCTTTTTAGTAAAAGTATGAAAAGTGTATTCAAAATAAAATTGTTCCCCTTTTAGCCTTCTTTCTATATTAGCTTTGATAACAGCCCTGTCTTTTTCCCCGAATAGGTCCCATGTGTACATATTGTAGAGTTCTTTTTCGGGGTAGCCGAAAAACTCTATAGCCGAAGGATTGGCATAAATAATTTTGGTATCGTTAATGTAAACCCCTTCATTCATGCCGTTAACCATAATTCTGAAAAGCTCCTCGCTCTCCTTCATCCTCTTTTCTAATTCTTTCTCTTTAGTTATGTCTAAAAGCACGCAATCCATTATATCGTTTCCGTTGACGTCTTTTTTTACGCGGCAGGAAATATACACGTCGATAACCCTGCCCTTCAAAGTTCTTCTTTTACCTTCAAATTCATATATTCCTTCTCTTATTATATTTTTTATGATATCAGCCCGCGCCGTTTCTCCGGGAGCGTATAAATCCGCAATTTTGACGTTCATTAACTCTTCTTTGCCGCTTGCTTCAAAAATTTTTACCATATAATCGTTTGCATTAATAAAACGTCCTTCTTTATCCGTCGTTGCTTGATATACCCCGATAGGCAAAAATTTCACAAGATTATTATATTCGAGATATGAATCCAAAAGCTTTTTTTCTAACGCCTTCCTGCCGGAAATATCCCTTGCTATGCAAACGCCCATTTTAGTCTTTCCGATATCGAAAACATTATCCGACGCTTCCACCTGTATAATTTTTCCGCTCTTTGCGACATGGTTAGCTTCGTAAGTCAAATGCCCATTTAAAGCCAGTTCTGTAAAATAATTTTTCATTTTGTCGTAATCGGCTTGAGGTATTATATTTAAGGGGGAAAGCTTAAGAAACTCGTCTTTATCATAGCCAAGCCTTTTAAGCCCTGCTTCGTTTGCATCGATAAACCGCGCCGGAAAACCATCCTTGGAATATTCCATTAAAAAAACCGCATCCCCTATTGAATTAAAAAGCGTCCTGTATTTTTTCTCGCTCTCCTTTATTTTTAGCTCTTTGTTTGAACTATTAAATAAAAACAGCAAAAAAATTAAAAAAAATAAAACGGCGCTTGTAATAAAAACTAAATTTAAAATTAAATGGAAATATAAAGCGTCTTTAATACGGTGCTCGAATCCCGATTCCATCATAGGGGCATAACTTGGAGCGGCTTTATACATGTTAATGAATAAAGGTTCCAAGAATGCTTCTTTTGCCATGATTTTATGGTGGATTATAAGCCTGATAAGAATAGGGACTATTAAATTTTTCCAGTTATAATATGCCTTTTTTTCATAGGAAAGGATAGTTTTTTGGAAAAAAGGAACTTTTTTAATATCCTTATTTAATGTTTTAAATCTTTTGTTTGTGCGGTTTATTAAAAAATTCAACCTTAAAATAGACGATTTTAATTCTTTATCTTTACCCTTTTTTTGCGAAAAATAGACTACATCCTGCGCCGATTTAATAGTTTGTCCGATACTGCTCGAAAGTTTTACGATTTTTAGCTGAATATTATTGTCGGCATCCATATCCTTTTCCATTTTCAAAATAATAAAATTAAAAATAATTACGGAGATAAAAATGTATATGGCCAAAATAATAATGCCCAATAAAAATGTTTTTGATTTAATTAATTTTAATTTTTGAAAATTCATTGCAAATCTCTATTAAATTAATGTCGATAAATAAATTAAAAACAGGGGTATTCTGTAAAACATTAAGACAGGTTTTAATTTTTATTGCCAAAGATTCCTTCTGTTGTTCGATTTTTCGGGAGGGGGATGGTAAACAAAAAGAAAACAAAACGGCTATTTTTCAAGCTATTTTCACCTTTTATTTAAGAAAAATCATTTTTAAGCAACATAAGAAAAATAAAAATACAGATAATTTTAATTATAACTTATTCTATAACTTATTCTGATTATTAGGTTATCATAAAAT
>JAJYWW010000156.1 GCA_021791295.1 bacterium
ATTACCGCTAAATTCTTCGGCAATCGCTTCGTAATATTCCGGACGCGTTTTTCTCGCGGACGAATCGACGGAATTTTTTATAACGTCTAATTTTTTGCCGTTTTCCGAAACGGATATCTTTTCGCTCGGTCTTAATATGTATGACGGAATATTGACCTTTTTCCCGTTTACTAAAAAATGCCCGTGGGTAATCAAAAGTCTCGCCGATTTTCTCGAAACCGCAAATCCCATAGTATAAACGGCATTATCAAGCCTTCTTTCCAATAATGAAAGCAAATTTTCACCGGTAATTCCCTTCATTCTTTCGGCTGTTTTATATGTTTTTTTGAATTGTTTTTCCATAAGTCCGTAAGTTCTTTTCAATTTCTGTTTTTCTCTTAACTGCTCGCCGTATTCGGATAATTTTCTTCTTATACCCTTATGTTCGCCCGGCGCGTATTCTCTTTTGTCGTATGAACACTTATCCGATAAACATCTGTCGCCTTTCAGAAACAGCTTACCGCCTTCCCTCCTGCATAATTTACAAACAGGTCCGTTGTATTTAGCCAATTTTCACCTCTTAATTTCAATATTACTTTATTTTTTATATTTTAAAATTTAAACCCTTCTTCTTTTTGGAGGTCTGCATCCGTTGTGAGGTATCGGCGTAACGTCTTTAATAAGGGTAATATTAAATCCGGAGCTTTGAAGCGCCCTTAATGCAGATTCTCTGCCGCCGCCGGGCCCTTTTATATAAACTTCGATATTCGATACGCCGTAATCTGCAACTTTTTTAGCTGCTTGCTCGGCTGCTACCTGTCCCGCATAAGGCGTGCTTTTCCTAGAACCTTTAAACCCGCTTGTTCCCGAACTAGCCCATGCAAGAACGTTTCCGCTTAAATCGGTAATACTTACTATAGTATTATTAAACGTAGATTTTATATGCGCTACCGCATTTTGAATATTCTTTTTCTCTTTTCTTTTTTTTGGTGCGTTTTTCTTTATATTTGCCATCGATACCTCTTTTTATTAATTTTCTCTTGAGTTAAATTATTTTGCTTTAGCGGATGCTATAGTCGACTTTCTCGGACCTTTTCTTGTTCTTGCATTAGTTTTGGTTCTTTGACCTCTTACCGGCAAACCTTTTTTATGCCTCAATCCTCTGTATGAGCCGATATCTATCAGCCTCTTAATATTCATCTGCACTTCTCTTCTTAAATCGCCTTCTACCTTATGTTCCCCTTCTATAGACTGCCTGATATCGTTTACCTGGTCATCCGATAAATCCTTAACTTTAGTATCCAAAGATACGGCGGCTTTATTTAAAATTTTGACGGATAAAGCGCGTCCAATTCCGAAAATATAAGTAAGCGCAATTTCTATCCTTTTATTTTTCGGTAAATCGATTCCTGAAATTCTTGCCATAATTATTTACTCCTCAAGTTTATATCTATAACTTTTATATTATAATTTAGTTATTAACCTTGGCGCTGTTTATGCTTAGGGTTTTCGCATATAATCCTGATAACGCCCTTTCTTTTAATAACTTTGCATTTATCGCAAATTTTTTTTACCGACGACCTTACTTTCACTTTTTTACTCCTCTTTAATTTATTTATTACTTTCCTCTAAAAATAATTCTTCCCCTCGTCAAATCGTACGGCGAGAGCTGAACCGTTACTTTATCGCCGGCTAATATCTTTATATAATGCATACGCATTTTTCCGGATATATGCGCCAGAACTTTATAGCCGTTCTCTAATTCTACTCTGAACATAGCATTAGGAAGCGGCTCTACTACTGTTCCTTCAACTTCTATTAAATCTTCTTTATTCGCCATAAATTCCTTATGTGAGTATTTGAGGCCCTTCTTTAGTGACTGCGACTGTATGCTCAAAATGAGCCGACAATTTTTTGTCTTTAGTAGTTACCGTCCATTTATTCTGCTTTATCTTGACCTTATACGAAGACTCGTTGATCATCGGCTCAATCGCTATAACCAATCCCTCGTTAATCAAAACGTCGTTCGATTCTATATAATAGTTTGGAACCTGAGGGTCTTCATGAAGTTTAAAACCTACGCCGTGTCCGACAAAGTCCCTTACTACCGAAAATTTATTCATAACTGCATATTCTTCGACTGCTTTTGATATATCGTTTATTCTGTTGCCTATTACCGCCTTAGTCAAGCCGATGTTTAATGCCTCCCTTGTAACTTCAATCAGCCTTAATGCGTTATCGCTTATCTTTCCTACCGGCACGGTAATAGCGGCATCTGCATAATATCCGTTATAATAAATGCCGAAATCCAAACTTACTATATCGCCTTCTTTAAGCCTTCTCTGTGACGGAAACCCGTGTACGACCTCTTCATTTACGGATACGCATACCGAATAAGGAAATCCGCCGTACCCTTTAAATGCCGGCGATGCATTCAGCGACGATGCTATTTGTTCGGCGACTGCATCGTATTCTATAGTTCTTATTCCGGGCTTTGTTATTTCCGCCAGCTCATTTAATACTTTTCTGACTATTTGTCCTGATTTTTTTATACCTTCTATATCTGTCTTATTTTTTAAACTAATCATTTATAAGGTTAAATCAGTGAAAGAATTTCGGTTTCCACCTCTTTTGGGGATTTCTCTCCGTTTACTCTTATTACTTTGCCTAATTTTTCAAAATGTTCGACGAGAGGATGGGTTACTTTATGATAAGTAGCGAGTCTGTTTTTAATAACTTCAGGTTTATCGTCGTCTCTCGTTATCAATGACACTCCGCAATCATCGCAAGTTTCGTCGTTCTTAGGCTTATTATATTTCATATGATAAACTTTTTTACATTTCGGACATACTCTTCTGTTAGTCAGCCTGTCAAGAATAGCTTCGTCTTTAACGTCTATATAAATTACTTTATCTACTTCAAGGTTAAACTCGTTGAGCATTTCATCCAACAGCACGTTCTGAGAAAGATCTCTCGGAAATCCGTCGAACAAAAAACCTTTTTTGTTTAAATTCTGCTGAATATTAGTCTTTATTATTTTAGCGACTAATTCGATAGGAACAAATTCTCCTTTATCCATATAAGATTTGGCTATTTGTCCGAGTTCGGTCTTT
>JAJYWW010000043.1 GCA_021791295.1 bacterium
AAATTAGCCAATCCGGCTCCGCTCGGACTTTCGGGGTTTGCGCTTACGACTTTTTTGCTGAGCATGATTAACGTCGGGTGGTTTTCGGGCGCAAACATGCCGATGGTTCTTGCATGCGCTTTTGCTTTCGGCGGTACGGCACAGTTTGCCGCCGGTATTATGGAAATGCCGAGAGGCAACAGTTTCGGCACGGTCGCGTTTTGCGGTTACGGTGCGTTCTGGTGGAGTTTCGCCCTGTTCGTTTTATTCCTGTCGAAAGGCGTAACCGGGGCGTTCGTCGGCTGGTATCTGTTCTTGTGGGGCTTGTTTACGATGTTTATGTGGGTTGCGTCTTTGAAAAAAGCCAAAGCGCTTATGCTGATTTTTTTATTTCTTACTGCGACTTTTTATCTGCTTGCTATCGGTTTCTGGACGGGTGCGGCTATTATAACCGTCGTCGGCGGATATTTCGGGCTTATTACAGCCGTTCTGGCATTTTACCTTGCGGCGGCCGAAAGCATCAACGAATCGTGGGGAAGCGCAGTTCTGCCGGTATAAAATAGTTAAAAATAAATCGCCGTCCATGCTTAAAAGAATAATTTTAATGCATGGACGGTAATAATTTTATTATGGAAAGATTTTGTTATTTAATATCGTCGAATATTCGGCTTCAACTAATGCCCGGTTTTAACAGTCATCCAATGAAAAACCTTTATATTCAAAACTATATTCTTTAAATTTTTCAATTAATTTTTCTGATTTTTTCTTAAGTTTGTTTAGGTTAATTTTTTGAGGATTTAATTTCACTTCGCATATCAATATTTTTTTTTCTATATCGTTTACGGCAACGATATCTATTTCGTTATTATTGCCTTTTTCCCAATATGTGCCGATGTTCGAGAACTTATTGGATAGTTTAAGTTTTTCTATAAAATATTTTTCTAGAAAATATCCGCTATATGTATTAAAATCACGATTTACTATATCTTTGATATACTTTAGATTTCCTATTTCTATTGCACTCCTATAGCCGTATATAAATCTGAACCAGAAATTTAAAAAATTATCTTCTATGACATATTTTTGAATTCTGCCGCCTTCTTTCGCAAAAATAGGTCTTACCCTTTTAATTATATTATATTCATTTTCAAGCCTGTCAAGATATCCGCCTATGTTTTTCTCGAGAATGGATTCTATTTCGCTTCTTGATGTTTTAGAGTTGGCAATTAAAGAAAGAATAGAAAAATAAACGGAATATTCCTTCCCGAACTCTTCTATAAGCAGGTCTTTTCCTTCATTTAAAAATACGGAATTTTCTTCCAGGATATTTTCAAGCATTTTATCGTATGTTAAAGCGCCGCTATCGACAAAAATTTCTACATATTTTGCTATTCCTCCGGTAAATATATAGAAGCTAAACAAATCTTTTTTGTCTAAATAAACGGTGTTTTCCGCCATTATTTCTTTCAAGATATTTATATCGAAAGGTTTTAAATATATTTTTTTGTCTGCCCTGCCGAATAAAGGCTCTTTTGAATTTTCAAATATTTTTTTCATTAGCGAATATATAGAGCCGCTCAGGATTAAATTTATTTTAGATTTGTCTTTATGCGTATCCCATATATTTTGCATATCGGAATAAATAGAAGGGCTTATATTATAAAATTCCTGAAATTCATCTATCGCTACGGTAACATTTTTTTCTTCCGACAAAATCATAATATATTCAAATAAGTCTTTAAAGCTTGTAATCTTTCCGATTATTCTTTTGTTTAATTTGTTCTGAATTAAAGCTGTAAACTCTTCGCATAAAAGTTTTTCGTCTTTTCTTGCCGCAAACAGGTAGATAAGGTCATATTTGAAGGCTTCGAGTATAAGTTTTGTTTTCCCTATCCTTCTTCTGCCGGTAATTACCGTCATCTTAGAACCTTTTTTCGATGATTCCCAAGTTGACTTAAGCACCTTTAATTCGCTTAATCTATCGTAAAATTTCATATTGCCTTATGATAATATTATTTAGTTATAACCGCATTTATAATTATATCTTATTATATATTTCAAAATTATACTTTAATCTATCTCAAACTGCTAATGTATTACAGTAATGCATATTATTGTAATATTCATTGCTATAAAAATCAATAGAAAAAAATAAAAACTGGCAACAGGGAAGACGCAAACTATCGACGAACCATAAATAATTATGCATTATAAATACAATTAAAAGGAATTTAGTTTTATATAATTATCCCTCCCCCATATATAACCTTAACTCACCGTTAGAAACTTCACAATTTAATTTTAAATAGTTTTTATCGTTTTTATTATTTTTAGTGATTAATTATAGATTAATTTTCTATTTTTAGCAAAACCGGTTATCATTTTTAGTTTTTTCGGATAACCTTCAGATTTTTTTATCCCAAAAAACGCGAAATTGCAAAAAATAGGGTTTTTTAAACAGGTCTCCCCCGTTAATATAAATAACGCAGGTAATCTTTTATATAAAAACTGCCGTTTAATAATCACGTCAGGCATTTAGCTCTCCATTTAAGTATTCTTTTAAATGTTTTATTATCCGTAGAAAGACTTAAAATCAATCTGCCGGAGTGGGTTACTATCTTAGCCGGTATAGTAAGGAGCCATCTTACCGTCCTTGCCGTTAATCTTTTAATGGAGAGCTTCTGTTTAAAGGCCATCATTATATTGTAGGCAAGGACTACGACGGAAGCCCAAAGACCATTTGCTCCGAGATAGCTGGAAGATTGAAAAAGCACGCCTTTTTCAGCGGTCTAATTCAAAGTTCTGCTTTAATTCTTTTATATTATATTTGCATACGCCTCTGTTATTATACATCTCATATACGTTAATGATGTTTTTATTGGAGTTCGTTGCAATAAATCTGTAATTGCCGTAAACGTCGAACGGAAAATCTGTTTTTAGTTTCTCTCTGGTCGTTATAATTCTAATTGGCATATCTTTCATGGAATAGACAAACTCGGATATTTCCTTTTCTTCGGTTAGCTTGGTAAACTCACAATCGTAAGCCTGCCTTTTTAAAGAACCGAACTCTTTAGCCCTTAGAAAATAGGTTATATTGTTCTTCGT
>JAJYWW010000084.1 GCA_021791295.1 bacterium
AAAAATGACTAAATTGTTAAATATGTTTATAATGGCTCCTTTTTTAATATTGATAATTCTTATACTTACCGTTCTTTATTTTAAAAAATATTTGATTGACGAAATACAAACGGTGGTAAAGTTTATTAAAAAAGTGTCCGGCGGCGACCTTACTTCTAAAATAAATCTTAAAGCCAATCCTAAAAGCGAAACGGGAATGTTAATCGACAGCATAAATTTACTGATTGATTCTCTTCTTAAAAACGTCGGATCTATCTCTTCGGCGGCAAAATCAATTTCGACTTCGGGAGTAAAATTTAACGATTTGTCGAAAGAGCTCAAAAACAACATGAATAATATGAAACATGACAATACTTCTATAATAGAATCGATCAAACAAATAACCCAGGCTATTCTAGAGGTCGCAAAAAACTCGGCTAACGGCGCACGGGAAGCCGATAAAACCCAAAAGGCTACGCAAGACGGATATTCAGCCGTAAAAGAGGTTATTTCCAATATAAACTCCATAGAGAACGCGGTGGATAAAGTAGGAGAAGTAATGGGAGAACTGGAACAATCTTCCCAAAGGATAGGCGAAATTATTTCGGTAATAGACGATATCGCCGACCAGACTAACCTTCTGGCTTTGAACGCCGCAATAGAAGCCGCCCGCGCAGGAGATCAGGGAAGAGGTTTTGCGGTGGTAGCAGATGAAGTTAAAAAACTTGCCGAAAGAACTACAAAAGCGACAAAAGAGATAACGGAAATGATAAAATCAATCCAAGTCGATTCAAAAAAAGCGTCCGATTCTATGGATACCGGCAAAGCCGAAGTTAAAAACGGCGTAAATTCGGCGGAAAAAGCAGGCGAAAAAATAAAAATAATAATGAATCTTGCCGATAAACTGAAAGATATGATTACGCAAATTGCGGCGGCGGCGGAAGAGCAATCTACGGCTACCGAGGAAATATCAGGTTCTACAGATTCGATATTGAAAGCCGGAGAGTTAAATTCTATAAGCGTCGAACAAATCTATTCAAATTCCATAGAACTGTCTAAACTTTCCGAAAAGCTTTCTTCGGAAATAAATATGTTTAAAATTTAAAATGCTTAATTTATTTTATTTATCGGAAAACAGGTTGTATTTTTTTATTTTCGTGATAAGCCTTTTTCTGGTAATTCCGAGCGATGCGGCTGTTTTAGTCTGATTATGATTGTTTTTTTCGAGAGCGTTCTTTATCAGTTCCATTTCAAGCCCGTCAAGATTTATATTGATTTCGTTATCAAGATTTTCAGAGGCGGAATCGATATACTGAAATCTTTCGGCTTCGGTTTTGGTTTTTGCGTCGCGCTCGGTTTCTGCGGTCAATGTTTTTGGCAGATGAACCGGCATTATAGAATCCGACGTGCAAACTACGACGGCTCTTTCGATTATGTTTTCCAGCTCTCTTATGTTTCCTGGAAATGTATAATTTTTTAAAAGATTTATAGCGGAATCGTTTATACCGCCGATACTTTTTTTATTTATACCGCAATACTTTTTAACAAAAAAATTCGCAAGCGGAATAATGTCTTCCTTTCTTTCCCTTAAGGGCGGAATTTTAAAATGGAGGACGTTAATTCTGTAAAAAAGGTCCTCCCTGAACTTCTTTTCGATAACGGCATTCTCAAGAGGTATATTCGTAGCGGATATTATTTTTGCGTTAAGTTTTATTCCGTCGTTTGAACCTATTCTTGAGAATTCTTTATCCTGAATCACCCTTAGGAGTTTTACCTGCATCGACAGAGGCATATCCGCAATTTCATCCAAAAATAGAGTTCCGCCGTTCGCAGTTTCAAATTTTCCTTTTTTGCCGGAAACGGCGCCGGTAAACGCTCCTCTTTCAAAACCAAAAAGCTCGCTTTCCATAAGCCCTTCGGGAATTGCGCTTAAATTTATCGGAACGAATTCTCCGCTTCTGCCCGAAAGTATGTGGATAACCTTAGCCAATACCTCTTTGCCGGTTCCGGTTTCTCCCGTTATAAGAACGTTAGACGGCGATTTAGACGTAAGTTTGACCTCGTTTAAAATTTCATTCATTGCGGAGCTTTTAAAAATAAAATCTTTAAAGATATTCTCATTTAAACCGGAACCGTTTTGAATTTCAAAATTATCTATTTTTGCGTAATTCTTTCTCCGCATGGCTAAATCTATGGTCTCTACCAGACTGTTTATATCGACGGGTTTTGATATAAAATCGTCCGCTCCCAGCTTTATGGCTTCAACTGCCTGCTTAATCGTTCCAAATGCCGTTATAACTATAAATACGGTATTTTTATCTCTTTTTTTATCCTCTTCTTTAACTTTGGACAATAATTCTATTCCGCTCATGCCGCCCAAGCGGAGGTCGCAAATTATAACGTCGTAACCGTCGTTGCTTAACAATCTTAGGGCCTCTTCGGCGCTGATAGCCGTATTCACCAAAAACCCGCGTTTTGCAAGATTAAGGCTGACGACCCTGAGAAGATTTTTCTCGTCGTCCACTAAAAGCAATTTTTTATTTTTGCTAATTGTATCTGGCATATATATAATTTCCCGTCTTTATTTAACTTTAATACAAATTTCAGGCTTGGGATTTGACTGATTGATTATTTACGGTCTTTTCGTCACCGCCTGCCGGTATAATAATAATAAAAACCGTTTTATCGTCTTCGCTAAAAAGTTTTATGCTTCCGCCGTGAAGTTTAATTATTCGTAAAGATATCGGAAGACCGAGTCCCGAACCGGAATTTTTAGTCGTAAAAAACGGATTAAATATTTTCTTTATATTTTCGGCGCTTATAGACTCTCCGTTATCCGCAATTTCTATATTTACGTAGCCGTCCTTTAAAAACGCCTTTATTTCTATTAACTTTTTATCGGTTCCGTATTTTTTATCTATCGCGTTAATAATCAAATTTAAAATAACCTGTTTAAGCATTTCGGCATCGGCTTGAACCGGCGGAAGACTATAATCGATATTTTTTTGAATCAGTTTTATTTTTGAATTTGCCGCTTCGAATTTAAGTATTCTTATTGAATCTTCAAGAAGCTTATTTATAT
>JAJYWW010000176.1:0-18263 GCA_021791295.1 bacterium
GATCTCCTGCCGGAAGTTTCATCCGAGGTCAATTCTCCGTTTTTTAAAAAAACAGGACAATAGCGCAGCGGATGAGCCGAAATTAATATATAATCGGCATAATATTTTCTCATTGCGATACATTTTCTTTATTTTATTTGACTATATCGACTGAGCGGTTCCTTTCGTCAACGTAAACTAAAACCGGTTTGAAATTTTTAAGTTCGTTTTCGTCGTAAATCCCGAACGTGGCTATAATTATCGTATCGCCTATCTGCACTAAACGCGAAGCGGCACCGTTTACTATTATGTCTCCGGAATTTCTGCCGGCTTTGATTGCATACGTTTCAAACCTGCCGCCGTTATTTATATTCCATACGTTAACCTTTTCGTACGGTAAAATTCCGGCCTTTTCCATAAGGTCTTCGTCAATGGAAATAGAGCCTTCGTATTCAAGGTTCGCATCCGTTATTTTAACCCTGTGTATTTTAGATTTAAGTAAAATTTTTTGCATATTTATATTATAAGATATTTAAACGGTTTTTTCAATTTCAAAACATACTTCCGTCTTACATATATTCATAATATCGTTTTCTATCTCTTTTTTTGCGCCGGTTAATCCCGATTTTACGGATTCCTCTTTATAAATTAATATTTGCCTTAAATCTTCCAAATCTTTAATTTTTTTATTTATTATGTCTAAATAATGTTTTTTCGATATATTATGGGCATTAATTTCTTTCATGTAATTTTCAAACTCTTCGTAAACGGGATTGCGGGTTACTATAAAAGAAAACTCTCCAGTTTTTATATAATTTTCCAATAAATAAGACAGCCTAAGGGAATTAATTGCTTCTTTAATGTCGTAGCCGTATAAATCCTTATATTTCAAGGTATTGGAAGTGTACTGTTCTTTTTCTATGTTTATTTTTTTATTTTTTATTATTCCCGAAACGGCTTCGAAATTTTTTTTAAAATTAATTAAAATAAAATTTTTTATTTTCTCCGTCAATTTTAATATTTCCGAAAATCTTTCGGAATCTTTTATGCCGAATTTAAAAGTACCGCAAATTAAGGGTTCTATGAATTTTATATTTCCGTTAATTGCATGGCGGAAGTATTCATGGAAAGGCGCTATGAAGTAATCGTAATCTTTTTCTATAACGGAAAAACGAGTAAAATTATGCGTGAAAAAATTTTCGAAAAACGGATAATAGACTATAAAAAAATCGTAATCGCTTTTGTCCGTTTCAAGGTTGTAGTTTCTCGACCCGTAAAAACAGACAAAAGCGATATTTAATTTTAAGGCTTCTTTTTTTATAATATTCTTAAAAACTGGCGATTCCGCAAATGCGTCAAAACCGTCAAAGCTCATCTGTTTTATTTACCTTCTAGGGCTTGCAGTATATTTTTTTAATTTAATTTTCGCCCATTTGATATTCGGGTTGTATTTTAACGCTTTCTGAAGACTTACTATGCCGAGCGAAGGAAATCCGAGCCTGTGCAATGCTACGCCCATATGCGCCCATGCATGCGCAAAATGCGGTTTAATAAGAATTGCTTTTTGAAAATGCTGTATCGCATCATAATAGTATTTGCCTTTCATAGCGCCTAATGCTTTATTATACTGAAACTTAGCGCTGTGGACGTTCACCGCCGTTTTTTTTGCCGCAAAAGAGTTTTTTGAAAATACTATCAAAGACAGCATTAAAATTAAACCTAAAACAATACTTTTTTTCATTTTTGCCTCCTTTTTTTTGTTTTTTTAGTCGTCAGAGAAGTGAAAAGGTGATCTATGACTCCTCATACTCTATTTTCCCGTTTATTATTTATTATTATGCACTATAAATATGCGTAAGTCAATTCGACTGCGCACGCCTGCCGCGAAAAATCAGGCTTGCGACCATTTTAAAGATTTTAAAACGGCTTCTCGCCATTTAGCGTACAAAGCATTTCTTGAATCGTCGTTTATTCGCGGGTTATATATTTTTTCGGTTTTTTTAAATCTGCGGAACATATCGTCCGTCCAGAAGCCGGTGCTCACGGCGCTTAACCCTGCTATTCCGAAAGCGGTCATTTCCGTAAAAGCAGATTTTTCAACCGTCATATTTAAAATATCGGACTGAAACTGCATTAAAAAATCGTTTTCGCTTGCCTTGCCGTCCACCCTTAATTTAAATTTAGAAGAATCGAATTTTATTTTTAAAATATTTTCAAATTCGACTATTACATCTTTCGTCTGATATGCCAAAGATTCCAATGCCGCCCTTATTATATGATTTTTGTCGGCCGCTCCCGTTAATCCTATAATAAGACCTCTTGCGTCGGGATCCCAGTACGGCGCGCCGAGACCGGATAAAGCCGGAACGAAATATACGCCTTCATTGGAAATAAGGCTTTTTGCTATATCGGACGATTCATCGGCAGTTTTTAAGATGCTAAGATTATCCCTGATAAACCTTATGACTTCGCCTCCCGTAAAAATACTGCCTTCTAAAGCATAATAAACATCTTTGCTCAATTTCCATGCTACTGTAGATACCAATTTATCGGAAACATAAATGCTGTTTCCGGTTTCCATCATTGCAAAAAGTCCCGTCCCGTAAGTATTTTTTATTATTCCTTTTTCAAAACCCGAATGCGCAAAAAGAGATGCCTGCTGATCGCCAAGAATGCCTATTACAGGTAAAGATTTACCGGTAATTTTTTTTTCCGTAGAGCCGAAATTATAATCGCTTGCAAAAACCGAAGGAAGCATGGACTCGTTTATTCCAAATATTTCAAGAAGTTCTTCGTCGTATTTTAACGTATTTATGTTATACAAAAGCGTTCTGGAAGCATTAGAAGCGTCGGTCGCATGAACGCGGCCTCCTGTTAAATTCCATAAAACCCAGCTGTCAACCGTCCCGAAAAGCAGCTCTCCTTTTTCCTCAAGTTTCTTTGCTCCTCCTACGTTATCGATTATCCATTTAATTTTGGTGGCCGAGAAATAAGGGTCTAAAAATAAACCTGTCTTTTCTTTTATCAATTTGCGATAATCGGATAAATTCTCGCAAATTGAGGCAGTTCTTCTGCACTGCCATACGATTGCGTTATAAACCGGTTTTCCAGTTTTTTTATTCCAGACTAACGAAGTTTCTCTTTGATTCGTAATACCTACGGAAGTTATATTATAAGAACCGCAATATTCGAGAGTTTCGTTTAATACTTTAATCGCGGTATTTAATATGTCGTAAGGATTCTGTTCAACCCATGCAGGTTTTGGATGTATCTGCGAAAATTCCTTATAAGCCGAATATATAATTTCTCCGTTTTTATCGAAAGCTATCGCTCTGTTGCCGGTCGTTCCTAAATCCAGCGCAATAACTGCTTTTTCCAAAATAAAACCTCTTTTATTTTTTAATTATTTCAGTATCTGCTTTTATTTATTATAAATTGCATTATATTATTATATATTATTATATTTATTTTCAGCCTCTTTTAAATATAAATCATATGATTTTCCGGCTTTTATAAGTTCTTCCGTCGTTAATTCCTGCGGTCTTTTATTTAAGTCTATGTTGAAATCCGAAAAAATTTTTTCTTTTACGTCCGGCGGAATACCGAAAAATGAGGCATATATAGAATTTTTTAATTTTTTTCTTCTAAGTTTAAATATCTGATGCACGAAATAGTTGAAAAATTGAGAGCTTGCCGCCCAATTATAATCTTCGTCCTCAAAATATCGGGGGGACAGCCTTAAAACTGTCGAATCTACTTTTGGAGCGGGATTAAAATTTGCCTTGCCGACTTCAAAAAGCCTTGTTATGTCAAAATTTAATCCGGCAATAACGCTCAATGCCCCTCTTTGTGAATCGTTTTCCTGCGAATAAAGCCTTTCGGCAAATTCTTTCTGGAACATTAACGTCAAATCGCAAAAAACGTCTTTATATTTTATGAATTTATCTATTATCGGACTCGAAATTTCATATGGAAGATTCGATATAACTCTTAATTTAGAGTTAAAAGTTTTGCTTAAAGAATGATAATCGAATTTTAACGCATCCTCATTGACTATTTTAAAAAAACGGTTATTTTCGTTACCGTCTCTGCCGTCTTTAACCTTATCGAAACCGGTTGACTTCCCTTTAATAAAGTTATAATAAAAAGAATCTATTTCTATAACGGTAAAATTTTTAACTCTGCCTGCGATTAATTCCGTTAAAATGCCCTCGCCGGGACCTATTTCGACGACAACGTCGGATTCCGAAAAATTGCATGAATCGACAATATCTTTGGCAATTTCTTTATCCGTCAAAAAATTTTGACCGAATACTACCTTATTTCTTTTTGATTCTTTGCTCATAATCTCAGTTCACAACTCCCATGAGGGATCTGCATTAACATCTAAAAATTCACTTCGCAGAACCGAAGGATCTATCGCATTTTTAAAAAATCCGGCATAACCTATCATAGCCGCATTATCAGCGGTATATTTAACGGAGGGGAAAAATATTTTTAGACCGGATTCATCCCCTCTTTCTTTAAACATGCTTCTTATTCTGGAATTTGCCGAAACTCCGCCGGAAACAAGGACGTTTTTAAGTTTAAAAGCCGCACACGCCGCGAAAGTTTTTTTAAAAAGAATTTCTGAAACCGCTTCCCTTAACGAAGCTAAAATATCGTAAACTATATTTTCTCCGATATTTTTTGGACCGCCGTTCTCGTGTATAGTGTTTATTACCGCAGTTTTAAGTCCGCTAAAACTCATATTAAGGTCGTTGCTGCGTATCATAGGCAGAGGAAATTTAAATGCGCGTTTATCGCCTTTTTCCGCAAGTTCATCTACTATCTTACCGCCGGGATATCCGAATCCAAGATAGTTTGAAACCTTGTCAAAAAGTTCGCCGCATGCATCATCCCTTGTTTTGCCTATAAGTCTTATATCGCTATGAGAATTAACCAAATAAAGATGGGTATGCCCTCCGGAAATAACGAGAGCCGTAAAAGGAAATATTTCTTTATTTTCTTGAATATCTAAAAAAGGGCTGAAAATATGACCTTCTATGTGATTGACCGGCACTATGGGTATATTTAAAGCGTAAGATATAGTTTTTGCGCACATAAGACCTATCAGAAGAGAGCCTACAAGTCCCGGCCCCGCAGTCGCGGACACGAGACCTACGTCTTTCATAGATGTTTTAGCTTCCGACAAAGCAATTCTGAAAGCAGGAAGAAAAGCTTTTATATGGTTCCTCGACGCAAGCTCCGGCACTACGCCGCCGTATATTCCGTGAACATAATCCTGAGAATAGATAATATTCGATAATATGTTTATTTTTACGCTATCTTTTCCGGAATTTTCCTTTGAAAGAACGGCGCAGGAAAAATCGTCGCAGCTTGATTCAAATGCTAAATTAATCATCCGGTATCTTTTTATTTTGAAAGTCCGTTTATAGCCTTTTGCGATAGTTCCGCCGCTTTAGTACCGGGATATTTTGCTATTACCTGCCTGAAAAGAATAGAAGCGTCAGACGGGTCGGAAACTTTCATAAAACCCATGCCCTGCAAATATATAGACATCGGAACGTCGGGGCTTTTAGGGTATAATTGCGAAAATTTATGAAATTCAAGTATGGAAACTGGATATTTTTTTAGCTTAAAATTGGCGTAAGCTTTGTAAAACATGGCATCGGCAGAATATTTAGACTGAGGATACTTATTTAAAAAATTACGCAAAGAAGTTAAGGCGGAATTGTATTTCTTTTTTTTGAACTGCGACATAGCTTCGTTAAAGCCGTATTCCATAGAACTTTCTTTTTTGACCAATGTCGATTTAATGCTTTGTTTTTTAATCGAGCTTACGGAAGCGGACGCTTTGCCGGTTTTTACGAGTTTTAATAATTTAATAAGCTGTTTATTTACCATTAAGCGATATTCCCTGAATTTCTTATTTAAAACGTTCAGCTTATGGTGTTCTACTTCGTATTCACCGTAAATATCCCTAATTTTAGCTTTTAACGAAGAAATAGCTACTCCGTTATTAGCCGTGTTCAACTGCATTTGGCTGAGTTTTTTTTCTGCGTATTGTTGATTTTGAGATAATTCGGCAGTCTTTTTCCTCAGTTTTCTAACCTGAACTTTTAAACGGTGAAAGGAAGCCGGTTCCATAGGAGCGCATCCGGCAAGAATAGACGTTACGAAAATCAATGAGACGGACGCAAGAATAAAAACTTTCAATTTACTTTTATTTTTAACTTTTAAATATGCGGCATCTGCATTTTCGTGTTTATTCATAATTTTTCTCCCGTTTGCGTTTATTTAATTTAATCACAAAAAAGATTTTTTTTCAATAAGACGATTTCATAGTCCACTGCGCATCGTAGTAATTGTTCATTTCAGGAAACAACTTAGGCGTCAGTCTCATCATTCCGCTTTCATTGACGTCTATCATATAAAGTTCCTGCCTTCCGGCAATTTCCGTATCGAAGGTAATAATCCTGGAGTCCCTCGTCCATGCGGCATGCTGTGCGCTGTAAGGAGTATCCGTAACCTGTCTTTCATCGGAACCGTCGGCATTCATAATGCATATTTCAAGAGCGCCGTTAACAAAAGAGGAAAATGCTATTTTTTTTCCGTCGGGCGACCAAGCGGGGCTTGTCACGTAGCTTCCTTCGTCGTAGGTTAATCTGCGGACGCCGCTGCCGTTTGCGTTCATTACGTAAATTTGCGGACTTCCTCCTCTGTCAGATACGAAGGCGATTCTGTTACCGTGCGGGGAAAACGACTGCGAGGTATTAATGCCGTCGGTATAAGTCAACTGTTTTAAGTCTCCGCCGTTAACGTTAAGCGTATATATTTCGGTATTAATATGGTCGGGCGTTAAAGAAACGGCTAATTTTTTTCCGTTAGGCGACCATGCAACGTAGTCGGCAGGACCTGGAAAATTAAGTTTCACGGTTGTTCCTGTTTTTAAGTTTTTTATAAAAACTGCCGGATCACCGTCCTTAAAAGAAACGTAAGCAACCTTGCTGCCGTGCGGAGAAGGGTACGGGAAAATATTTATGGAGTCGTTATTTGTAACTCTTTGAACCCTGTGGCCTCCAAAATCCATAACGAAAATATTTTTAGAACCGTCGTGTTCTCCTACGAAAAAAACCCTCGTCGTAAAAGGCCCTTTGATTCCGGTTAAAAATTTAAGGACGTCGTCGGCAAATTTGTTTGCGAGAAATCTGTACTGACCGTCCATTCCTTCGAGCTTTTCCGAAAAAAGCAGTTTTTTGGTAAATATGCTTATAAGATTGATTTTCATCTTTATAATGCCGTTTGACGTCGCATACTCTCCTGTAATAAGATACTGGGCATTAAGAACGCTCCAGTTTGAATAGTGTATCCTTTCCGGGCTTATAGGAGCATATTGCGGATTTTCAAGATATGAAAGCGGGTTTACTATATGAAAATACCCTATTACGGAAAGATCGTGCCTTATAACCCTTGCGGCGTTTTTTTCTATTTTTTTATGCTGTCCGTATGCGGAAATATTTTTGAAATCCGGAACGGCTACCCTTATCTTTTCTATTCTGGCGGCATTGATGTTTATGTAGACTTTTGCATGCGAGCTAACAGGAAATAACGTAAAAGCGCCTAAAAAAAATAAAACGAACAACGGTAAAAAAATTATTGTTTTTTTCATTCGGTTATCCTTAATAATAAGTCAAATTAAATAAAATTATATAAAGTTAAAATATACAGAAATATCGTATAAATATCAAGTGCTAATCATCACAGCCGTTTATCTGTCTTTTAATATCTGCCTCGGATTAAAAATCATAAGGACACCTTCGCCGTCGTTTTCATCGTTTTCAAAACTCATAAAGGCCGAAGGCGGCGGAGGAAGAGGACTCGACAGCTTTACTGCCGCTACGGACTGCGAATCGAAGTACCCGTTTCCTGAAGATTTAACTAATCTTACGTTATAAATTCTGCCGGATTTGGAAATCTGAAAAGCCACTATGGATTTATAATTTAGATAATGGTTAAGGGATATGCCGAAATTAGGAATTATAGCGGAAATAATTTTATTTACGTAACCCTGAAATCTATGAACGTTTCCCTTTATAAGCGACTGATTAAGTTTTCCGTATGCGTTATTAAGGCTTATCCTGTTTTGCAGATTGGCGTAAACGCTGGACGACAAAGCCGGAACATAAGGATGCGGCGGAGCGTATCTTCTGGGCGTAACCTGTTTTTGCACAGTCTTCTTAGGATAAACCATAGATGAAGGCGTCTTAACGAGCGGAACTGAAACGGGCTTTGCCGCTTTTATCGGAGAAGGTCTGCTCGGAGTATGTTCGGATAATTTCGGGTTAGGCGGATAAAGTATGGATTTTACCGAGGCAAGAGGCCCCGGAACCCTGCTTACTACGCTTACGACTACTTTTGAACCTATAGATTGAATCTGCGGCCTATATTTTATAGAAAGGTATAATATCAGCCCTATCAATAATATGTGAAAAATTGCCGAATAAAAAATATATAAGCCTATACCTTTATTATTTTCATTAAACATAATACTTCTTATCTGCCTGCCGCTCCCGTCAATTTGGGGTTGGCGGTTACCATTCCGATTTTAGTAATTCCCGCTTCTTTTATCGCCGCCATAACTTTTATAACGTATCCGTAAGGCAGAGAAGAACTTGCCTTAAGAAATATCTGCTTATCCGTCCTGTGCCTGTAAATCGCAGAAAGTTTCTGCGTCAAAACGGGCAGACCGACCCTGAATTTATTGATATAAACGGCTCTGTCAGAGGTTACCGCAACTACTATCGTTTTTTCCGGAGCTTTTAACGCATGCGCGGCGGCAGTCGGCAGATGAACTCTTATGCCGTGCACCAATATAGGAGCCGTAACCATAAAAATCACCAGCAATACAAGCATTACGTCGACAAAAGGAGTTATATTTATCTCCGACATAAGCCTGTAGCCGGATACCCCTGTTTTCTTATCGTCTTTATCGTCAAAAGGAGTAAACATAAATAGTTTCCTATAAAATCTGCCTTTCGATAATAGTCATAAATTCATAAGCAAAATCTACCATTTCGTTGACTATGACTCTTACTTTATTGGAATAATAATTATAAGCTATAACCGCGGGTATAGCGGCAAAAAGTCCGGCGGCGGTAGCTATTAGAGAGTCGGCTATTCCGGGCGCTACTACTGCAAGACCGGCGGTTCCGGCCCTCTGGATACTTTCAAAAGACGTCATTATGCCCCAAACCGTTCCGAAAAGACCTATGAAAGGAGCGGTAGAGCCGACCGTAGCAAGAAAAGGCAGGGAAACTTCAAGTTTTGCTATAGATGAAAGCTGAGATTTTTTTAATGCCCTTTCCACATAAGCTAAATTTTCTTCATTTCTTTCTTTATCGCTTTTTTGCTGATCGTCCGCCGTTTTTTTCTTAATATTCAGCAATTCTTTATATGTTATATTAAACATAAAAGCTATAGGACTGTAATCCAAATTTCTTGCGGCGGTATAAACATAATCGAGTCTTTTAGATTCCCAGAAAAGATCAAGAAATTCTTTGTCCTCTTTTCTTGCTTTTCCCAGATAACGAAGCTTGTAAAATATAATAGCCCATGATATTAAAGAAAATACAAAAAGCAAAAGCAAAACTAATTTTACTACGATATTAGTCGTAAGAATATGGGACAATATATTCATAGTGCCCGCGCTTCCTGCAACGACACCCAAGGCGTTTCCGCCTGTAATTTTATCTATCATTATAAACCTGAGTTCCTCCGATTTTATTTTTTTTAACGTTTCTTAGCTTGCCATGGTTTATTTATTTGAATTTTATATGTTTTTAGATTATAAATCTTTTTTTTAAAAAAATCTATTGACAAAAAAATAATTACAATATATTGTATAGAAATAAAAAATATTATCTATATATTGAGGAGCGATTATGAAAAAACAAAATTCGGATATTTTAAGCAACGATCCGCTTGCGGAAAAATTTTCGGAAAATGCCGTTACCGTCCTAAAAAAAAGATACTTGGCTAAAGATGAAAAAGGCGAAATCATCGAAACCATAACAGGACTATTTAAGAGAGTCGCCGAAAACATATCGTCGGCAGACTTAAATTACGGCAAATCCGCAAAAGATGCGAAAACTACGGCAAACATTTTTTTTGAAGAAATGTCTTCCCTGCGCTTTCTTCCCAATTCGCCTACCTTAATGAATGCGGGAAGGCCTCTGCAGCAGCTTTCGGCTTGCTTCGTACTGCCTATAGAAGATTCTATGGAATCGATATTCGAAACTATAAAAAATACGGCGCTTATACATCAGAGCGGCGGCGGAACAGGTTTTTCTTTTTCGTCTTTAAGGCCGAAAAACGATACGGTGCACTCGACTAAGGGCGTTTCAAGCGGTCCGGTTTCTTTTATGCAGGTATTTAACAGCGCCACCGAAGCTATCAAGCAGGGGGGGACAAGGCGCGGCGCCAATATGGGCATTTTAAGGATAGACCATCCGGATATAATAGATTTTATTACCTCGAAGAAAGATACGTCAAAATTAAACAATTTCAATATTTCCGTAGCAATTACGGAAGATTTTATGAACCATGCTTTAAAAAATGAAGACTATCCGTTAATAAACCCAAGGAATAACGAAACAGTAAAATATTTAAACGCAAAAGAGGTTTTCGATTTAATCGTAGAAACGGCATGGTCGAGCGGCGAACCGGGAATAGTCTTTATCGACAGAATTAACAAGCTAAATCCGGTGCCGAATGCCGGAAAAATAGAAGCGACCAATCCTTGCGGGGAACAGCCTTTAGTCGCTTATGAATCCTGCAACTTAGGGTCTATTAACATCGGGAAATTCGTAAAGGAAAATAAAATTAAAAAAGATACGGCTAATCTTGCGGAATATCTGAAAAAACTTGAAAGCAATCCTGACGATATCATTGACGGCTATCTCGGCTGTATAGACTTTGATAAACTTAAACAAACCGTTCATACAGCCGTTCATTTTTTAGATAACGTAATAGAAAAAAACCGTTATCCTTTAGAAAAAATTAAAAAAATGACGCTTTCAAATAGAAAAATAGGGCTCGGAATAATGGGATATGCCGATACGCTGATAAAATTGGGCGTACCTTACGACAGCGATCTTGCGCTTAAAATAGCCGAAAATATCATGGGTTTTATAGATAAGGAGTCTAAAGTAAAATCGGAAGAGCTTGGGATAGAACGCGGCAGTTTTCCGAATTTTAAAGGTTCTTTGTGGGAAGAAAAAGGATTCAAGGCAATGAGAAACGGCACGACCACTACGATAGCGCCTACCGGAACTATAAGTATGATAGGCGGTGCTTCGAGCGGCATAGAACCTCTTTTCGCATTGGCTTATGAAAGGCGCGTACTGGATAAACAAAGATTAATAGAAACGGATAAAAATCTTAAAGCCGTTCTGGAAGCGATGGGCGTATATTCCGATAAATTAATAGATTATATAGCTAAAAACGGCAGTCTCGGAAAAACTTATAAAAAAGATATAGCTGATTTACTAACGGAAAAAGAATACGAATACTTAAGCAGAATATTTATAACGTCGCATGACATTACGCCGAAATGGCACGTTATGACGCAGGCGGCTTTTCAAAAATTTACCGATAATGCGGTAAGTAAAACGGTTAATTTTCCTAACTATGCAAAAAAAGAAGATATAGAAGAGGTTTACACACTTGCCTTTAATCTTAATTTAAAAGGCATAACCGTATATAGGGACGGTTCAAGGGAGCAGGTATTGACCGCAGGTTCTTCCGGAAGTTCTAAAGAGAAAGAAATAAAAGAAACATCGAACCAAAAAAGCGGCGGGCAGATAGAACCAAGAAAACGTCCCGATATAATAAAAGGAGTGACCGTTAAAACCGTTACCGGATGCGGACCTATGTACGTTACTATCAACTACGACGAAAACGGTAATCCTTTCGAAATATTTAACTCTATAGGCAAATCAGGCGGCTGCGCCCAGTCGCAAACTGAATCCACCGGAAGAATGGTAAGCTTAGCATTGAGGTCGGGAATAGGCGCTGAAGAAATAATAAACCAGCTAAAAGGCATAAGATGCAACATTCCATACGGTTTCGGAGGTAATATAATATACTCGTGCGCAGACGCGATAGGCAAGGCTCTCGAAAAAAGCCTGAACGAAAAAATAATTTCTCTGGAAAACCTATCGTCCGACGCAAAAAAGCCGGTAACGGCATCGTCAATAAACTCCGCCGGTACGCATTCTAAAAACCATACGGTTCAAGGAAGGGGGGCATGCCCCTCCTGCGGCGGCTCAAACCTTAAACATGCCGAAGGCTGTACGGTATGTTTGGACTGCGGTTATTCCGATTGCGGCTGATGCAATAATTATAATTATACAACATAATCAACATAGTCCGCCGGCTGTTTAGAAAGACGGCCGGGTAAAACAATCCTAATATAAATTCCCCGCATATAGTATTTAATAAATATGCGGGGAATTTTCGTTTTCTACTTCCGCATAAAAAAATAAATCGTTATTTATAATTTATTAAATTAATAAATTAATTTGTGACTTTAGTCAATTTTATAAATTAGTTTTATGATAAAATAAATATATATAATAGAAACCGAAAGCTGCTGAAATATGCGGAATATTCAAATATATATAAATAATAACTAAATAAAACTAAATAAGGAGAAATTATGAATACTTACGCCGAAAACGACGCTAAACTTAACCCGCTCGACGCTTTAAGAGAGGAGCATACGGAAATAAGAACCGCTTTAAGTAAATTTGAAAATATTTTAAAAAAAATACCGGCAGGCGTTTCAGATTCTGAACTTAATGAAATATCCGAATATTTAGATAAAGACATCGAAGTGCATTTCAAAAGAGAAGAAGATGCTTTATTTCCCGTTTTGGGCAATTATATAGGCATAGAAACGGGACCTATAAACGTTATGATAATAGAACATAATAGCTGCAGAGAATTAACCGGCGATTTAAAGAAAAAAATAGAAGGTAAAGACTATAAGTCTATAGTGTCTGCAGGGAAAGCATTGATAGAGCTTTTATCCGAACATGAAGACAAAGAAGACGGCATATTGTTTCAGATTGCAGAAATGCAGCTTAGTCATGACGAAAAACAGGATATTATGAAAAAAATTATTGCGATTAATTAATACCTTAACTTTAATTAATCGCAATAATTAAATTTAATTTTTTAAAAAAAATAAGGAGAATATAATATTATGAAAGACGTAATGGACTTAAAAAAAATAACGCTCGACGTAAGGGAAGACATTAAAAGCGGAAACGATCCGTTTAAAAAAATAATGGAAGCGGTTAATAATTTAAATGAAGCAGAAGCTCTTGTTTTAATTAACAGTTTCGAACCATTTCCACTTTATTCGGTTTTAAAAAACAAAGGCTTTGAACATATAACCAATAATAAGCCTGATGGATTCGAAATAATTTTTTTCAGAAGCGGCGGCGAAATAAAACCGATAAAAGTCTCCGAAGAAGCAGACGAAAACAAATTCGACGACGAGGATTTAAAAAACCTTGCGCACAAACAGAATATTATTGAACTTGACGTCAGAGGGCTTGAGCCGCCTCAGCCGCTTTTAAAAATATTTGCGGCGCTGGAAAACTTAAAGAACGACGAAACTATCCATATGATACACGAAAGAAAACCCATACATCTGTATCCAAGATTAAAAGATGCCGGTTATAAATTCTTGACGGAAGAAACTGGGGGCGACCTTTATACGATAAAAATTTGGAAATAAAATAAAAGCAAGAACCTGCACAAAATATAACAGGCAATCGGCAATAACGCAATAAAAAATAAATCGAGGCGATAATGGCGTCAAAATTCAAATTTAATGCCGTTATCGCCTTTTAAATTCCGGTTTTTCTTACCGCCCCATAGAAAATATATGCAGCATAAGCAGTATGGATGCCGCAAAAAGAACTGCGGCGGCAAGCTGTACCAAATAAAATATCCAAAAAATAGAACCTGCCATAAACATTGCAAATATTACATATTCAAAATATTTAGTTTTTAAATCCGAAAACAGTTTTCCGTAAGCTCCTTTTTTTGCCTTTTCAAAAGCCTTTAGACTTATGAGAAACGGAAATATTTTATGCAGGAAACCTATAATTACCATTCCGGCAAAGCTGAACAGGCCTAAGAAAGCGAATATATAATAAAGATAATAATCGCCGTTCATACCGATTAATACGAATAATTTTTCCTGCGGAACGATATTTATAATCAGACCGGCAAGTACCGCCGCAACTAAAAATATAATGCCGGCATAAAGATAAAACGTCGTAATATCAAACTTTTTCTTAATCCGTTTTAACATAAGACCTAAAAATATATAGCAGTACAAAAGGATGCCTGCACCTAAAAGCCATCCTCCCGCTTCATTAAAATAAATATGAACGGCCGACACGTTTCCGAAAAATGAAGATGCGAGCATAGCTATAATCCCTGCGTTAATAACGGTTAAATCCGTTTTCCAGTATAAATTATCCGGCGCTTTAGTCATATAAAACATCGGCAGCAGCCTGTATGAAACTGCTATAAAAAGCATTATTACAAAACCTACAAACATAAGATAAATATGGCCTTGCAATATATCGTAAATGTTCAGCCCTATTTTAAAATAAAAAGTTAAAGCCAAATACAGCCCTATGGTCAATCCTATAAGGAGATAAGAATACGAGAATGCTATTCCCAAAGAAGAATAATCCCATTTCTTAACCTTCTTTATACTTATCAAAATGTTTATATTATAAGTTAGAACCGATACAAAAAGCAGGATGCCGCCAGCGGTTATTACAGCGCCCCAGAGATAATGCATTCCAATGACGAAAAGCAATAAAGAAATTACGTATACGTAATAAACCGGAATAAAAAGCTTTTCGTAAGCAATTTTCACGCCGAGCGCCACCGGCAAAAGCATATAAGAAGCCCCCATAATTACCATGAGCAAAAAACCGAGCGTAAATATGTGCGTAAGGGCTATTATTTTATTATTCATAAAAAAATATCCGTTAAAACTCTTATAATCAAAAAACATCACTGCGAAAAAAACCGGCAAAAAAATAAGCGCGGTTTTTATATGTTTTAATGCTATTTCAATAGAACTATCCGTTGTATTCATATGTTTTATTACCGTCCTTTTTTATGCTTTTATTATATTTTGTTTTATATCGTCAATTTTTTGCTTACCGCATTATTAAGAAATTAATGCGTTTTAAGTCTTTTTAGGGCATCGGTCTTAATCATCGAAGGATTCCATTCCGGCTCCCAGACTAAATTTACTTTTACGCCGTTAACGCCTGGAATGCTTTTAACTGCCTCCTCTACCTCATATTTTATAACGCCGCTTATAGGACAGCCCTTTGCCGTCAAAGTCATATCTAAACCGACGACGCCGTTTTGATTTAAATCTATTTTATATACCAGCCCAAGATCCACTATATTTACTTCAAGTTCAGGGTCTATAATGCCTTTTAATTTTTCCAATACGTCCTTTTCGTTAAATTCCGCCATGATAAACTCCTATATTAAAATTTTAAATTTATTCGGTTTTATTTTTTGCTCCCTTTTAATATAAAGTTTATCAAATTCAAAAAAATATTAAATTGATTTAAGTCACAATTGGATAATAATAATTAAGCATTCAGAATTCATACATTTTATTGGTATTAATTTAAGAATATGAATTTAAAATAAATTTAAAATTCAGTTATCTCCTCTAAACTATTTTATATAATTTGTGTTTGTAAAATTTATGCTATTTTTTTGATTTTTGCAGAAGATACAACACCTCTTCGTCCATCGTCTGGCTGAAATCTTCGTAAAATTCTCCTACGGCGTAAAACTCTTCCGGAGCGCTTAAAACTACTACTTTATCTACGACTTTCTTTAATTCTCTCATCGTATCGGCAGCTATAACCGGAACCGCTACGATTATTTTCGCAGGTTTTTCATCCCTAACCGCTTCTATTACCGCCATGACCGACGCGCCTGTAGCAATACCGTCATCCACTATTATCGCCGTCCTGCCGCTTACGTCAATCTTTTCGGCTCCCCGCCTGTATATTTTTTCCCTTTCCCTTATTTCTTTAAGTTTAATCTGCTCCATACGTTCTAAGTATCCCTCAGGAACATTAATGCGCGATATAAGAGATTCGTTAAGATAAACTTTCGGCGATTTTCCGTCTACTACCGCCCCTATGGCCAGCTCTTCATGGTTAGGCGCGCCTATTTTTCTTACCAATGCCACATCCAGCGGAGATTTTAATATTGCCGCTATTTCATAAGCAACGGGAATTCCGCCTCTCAACAAACCAATAACCACAGTATTCCCGCCGCCGAATTTCTCCGCCGACAATTTTTCTCCAAGCAGTTTCCCCGCTTCCATCCTGTTCTTGAATATCATATAATTTCTTCGGATAATCTTTTTACCCGCCTCATTATAAATTACAAGTTAAATAAATAATAAGCCGTAAATACTCTTTATATTTTCGCAATATCTATTTATAAGTATATCATCAATAAAAATATTGTTAAAAAATTAAAATTTCAAATAAGAAAAATGTTAAAAAAATTGACTAAAAAAATAAAAATAGTATATAATTGATAGACATTAATATTTTGCCGCATTTTCAATAAATCTTTTCGGGCTGTTAGCTCAATCGGTAGAGCAACTGACTCTTAATCAGTAGGTCCCCGGTTCGATCCCGGGACAGCCCACCAAGTCTTATCAGGTTTTCAGAGTCCTTTGCAATCCTTATTTTTTTCCTCTATAACAAAACTATAACAAAGATTTTCCACCGCGTTTCTTATATGGCTCGGAGCCAAATGACTATATCTTACCGCCAATTTAATATCTTTATGCCCTAAAAGTTCTTTTATAGTCGTTAAATCAACCCCTTTCATAACAAGCCAGCTCGCAAAGGTATGCCTTAAATCGTGAAACCTAAAATCAAGAATATGACTTTTCCTTAACGCCGTCCCAAAGCTCTTTTTAACGTTATTATAAGGCTTGCCGGTTTTAGGATTTGCAAATACATAGCCGCTTATATGCTTCGGCAGTTGCAGCAGGACATCGTATAGAGTTTGATTCATCGGTATTTCCCGCCTTTCGCCGTTCTTAGTCTTATCTAAAAGGATTATGCGGTTTTTCAAATCAACCCTATCCCACGATAAATTTAAAATTTCCGATTTACGCATACCGGTATTTAAGGCTGTTACGACAATCGGCTTTAAGAATCTATCGGAGTGATTAATTAATCTTTGCGCTTCTTCTTCGGTTAGATATTTTAGCCTTTTAGTTTCGCCTTTAAGCTGTTTCGCTTTCCGGATACGCTTTAAGACGCCTTCATTTACCATTTCCCAATCGGCCGCTTTCGTAAACATTCTTTTTAATGTAGCCGTCAGCCTGTTAGCATAAGCTATGCTAAGACCTTGCTTAATCCAGTCGTTTTGCAGCAATTCCAAATCTTGCATAGTAAAACTGTCTAACGTTCTATTTTTGAAACGCTCGGAAAGTTTTTTAATAAATCCTTTTAAATTATAACTTGATTTTAACCTTCCTTCGATAAATTCAATATACTTTGCTGTCAGCTCCTCGAATAAATATTCACGTTCTTTTTCTTTTTGCTGCTGGACGGCCAAATAAGTTTCTAAGCTGCTCTTGCCTTTTAGTTCCCCTAAAAGCTCCGAATACCTTGTAGCGTAGATAATTTCTGCCCTTTTTTTATTTGTAGTTTTAGTGGATTCATGTATTCTTCTTTTGTTAATCCAAAAGTTCATCCACCAGTAGCGAGAGTTTTTTTGTTTATATAAGCCCATTATACTTTATCCCTCCTTTTCGGGCTTCTCGCTTGATATTGCATTAGGCTTATATTATCCGATTTATTTGATTTTATCCACTCCAAAATTTCATCCTTATCAAATCTAATAATGCCGTTAAGTTTATAGTATGGTATTTTATTTTGATAAGTCCAGTCGTAAACAGCCGTGGATTTAACATTTAATATCTCGCTTACATCCTTAACCGTTATTAATTTCATCATGTTTCCTTTTTTACTGTCCGCCGTGCGGACGCTTTTAAACTTCCAAAATTTCTTCTTTAAATAAATTCTTTATCAGCAGGCTTACAGGCCTATGTTCAATAGAATACGTCCATAATGCGTTTATCAGGCATTTGAAATCGTCCAGTATTATTTCATTTCTCCCGT
>JAJYWW010000176.1:18273-18808 GCA_021791295.1 bacterium
AACATTGCATTGGCTTTTAAAAGCTCTAAGCACCACCTTAATCGTCTCTCGGATATAATAGTATTTTTGCTTTCCAGTTCTTTATCTATATCAACCAAAAGATATTTCATCGCGCTGGAAACATAAACATCTTTAGCCCTTTTTTGTAGTTCTTTTATTTCATCTAATGATATATAAATATCTTTTGGGTCGTAATCCCCTAAACTTAGCAGCTTAAAAAGCGATTCTCTTGTTTTAAGCCTTTTAAGTTCAAACCTTAACAAAAATCTATCGTATAACGCCTCGAGGGAATCCCCCTGTCCGGGCTTCTCATTTGACGCCCCAAAAAAGCTTATTAAAGATATCGGCTGTCTCGTCGGATTATAAAAAATCTTGTCGCTCATTGCCAATAACAGGCTTTGCAGGGTCTCACCTTTTGCCTTAAAAAACTCATCGCCGAAAGCTATATGCGCTTCCGGAAGTTTATTCTCGATGTTCCTTATCATTCTGTCCTGAGCCGCCTCTTTAACGCTCCAGTTTCCCATTATTTCTTTTT
>JAJYWW010000045.1 GCA_021791295.1 bacterium
ATTCCTGAATTTTTTTTATAAAAGCTCTGAATTTTCTTTAATCTCTTAACGTCTTCTTTGCTTAAAACTATTTTTTCTTTTTCTATCATTTTGCCCCTCTGAAATATATAGCGAAGTTATTTTTTTTATTTTTTTAAAAAACCGAAGAACCTGCGAAATTTTGACATATTAATATCTTCCAAAAATTCTTTGGCTTCGGCATTGTTATTTAAAAGAAAATCCTTATTTTTTTTATAATCCATAACTTTTAACTTATGATTATATTTTTCCAACATCCAGCCGCCGGAATCGTCCCTTGATGCCGTTTCGGAAACTATGTCTATATCTACGGATAGCCCTTTTTTTCTTATGGTCTTTTTAATATCGTCGAATATGTTTTTTAATTCGTTATCCATACGATAATCGGTTACCGTTACGCCGTGGAGCGTAGTTTCGCCGGTTAAATAGAAAAAAGCCTTGCATATAGCCGTCCGGTGATTGCCGTCTCCGCCTATATAAAGTTCTCCGCCGTCGATACTCTGATAATACATAGACGGAATTTTCTTTTCGGTCTGCCTGTAATAATCGGGATTAGTTTTAAAAAAATTAAGATTAAGCGCCATTCTTTTGCCTGTTTCCAAAAATTCCAACCATGTTAAACCCGCATAATCCGGATGTTGAGTTCCTTTAACCCTAAATATGTTAACCGAAGCACTATCCTGCCAGAATGATTCCTTTACGAAGCGCATATCGGGAGCAGTCCACTTGTCTATCGGGCGGTTTAGTATTTCAGGATTAGCCTCTTTAATTTCTTCTAATAAATTTTTTATCATTTTTTTTCTCCTCAAATTAGGTTCTGCTAATTTGCAAAACCGTCTTTTTCTCCCCGCAACCGAGCCTTATTTGCACTGAACAGGAATTAACGTATCTATCGTCGTCGTCAATAATCAAAAACCCTTTTAAAGCGTCTATAATAGGCTTAGGGAAATAATTATCAACGTCCCTGTGTTTTTTATCCGCAAAGCAAACCGTAACAAAAATATCTACTTTGCTTCTGCCGAACGGAAAGCATTTTTCCCTGAAACCTTTTGATAATAAAAGCCACTGAACGTCGTTTTTTAGACGCTTTACTATCGAACTTCTAAAATACGGATTTGAATTAGCGTAGAACTCGTTTAAAGACGGCGCTACAAAAGGCAAATCGATGACTATTCGATTTTTTTGATTTTCGCTATGCATTAATTTTTACCCCCGCTATTTGATTTTTTGGTTTCCTATCGACAAGCGACAGTTTCGGTTTGTACCCGTCGATTGTTTTTATAAGATTTTCCTGTTCTACAAACTGTTTAATTTCGGCAATGTATATTTTTCCCTTGAAATCTTCCCATTTTTCGTTATTGATTTCTATTATCCCTGAAAAATAATTCGGGGCGTCATAATTACCGTTGGATTCCGCAAACACCTTATAACTTTCAATAAAATCCCTTTTTTTCCAGTGGGTTTCCGCCCTATTGCACATACACAATTCTATGTCATAATCTATAAGCGAAATCGCCTTTCTTATAGCCTTATCCTTAAAGGTAAAGCTTTCATATATGCCGCATACGTCTATTACGTCTAAAACGTAACTCCAAGCTAATTCCGAGCTGATTAAATCACCCTTGTTATTTAATTCTTTTATTATTGTCGCCGGAACCGGAAAAGTTTCTTTAGTCAAAATACATCTTTCTATCGCATTTTTAATTGATTCGAAAGGATAATCTTTAAAGACGGAAAGATAAATTTTTATCACTTCCTTTGTTAGTTCTCTTCCATATACGCTTGCGGTTGCGTAAAGATACTCGGCTAAAACCTGAGCCTCGTCTTTTTTCATAAAAAGTCCCCCACGTTAATTTCACTTATAACTTCATTGACCGCGTTTCTTGTATTTTCATCCCTTATCTGGGTGAAAGTTTTGAATCCGCCGCTTTTTCTCAACCTATTCCCGCCGTTCTGCTGAGTCCTTGAAAGCCAGTTTACGATAAACCTTTCGTAATTAATTTTTCTATGTTCAGGATTAGCCGACAACCAAGCCGCCATAGCGATTAATTCTAATTCTATATCGCAAGCGGGATACGCCTTCTCCCATAGCGAAGTTTTATCTTCCTGAATATTTTCCCATTCCGACGTTTCAAAATTAAAATTTATTTTATTTTTCTTTCTTTTTTTTAAACCGTTCCGTCCTTCCTCGGCTTCATCTCCAAAACCGAACAGAAACGGTTCTTCTTTCATCTTTTTTTCGTTTTGAGATGAAATACCCGAATACGATTTTTCCTGACCGTTTAAATGCGATTCTGTTTGTTTATTGCTTAATTGCTCTTTTATTTCAGTATTAACGATGATTATATTTTCCTTTTCCGGTTCCTGTTCTGCAATGACCTCATCTTCTAAATTTATGACTTCGCGTATAACCTGCTCTCCCGAACCGGTCTGCAAAGTTTTATTTTTAATATTGCCCGCGTTATTTTCTTTTTCTATTGAGACGGTAAATTCGGTTTTTGCTTTCGGCAATATAGTTCCGTCTTGAAGCTTGATAGAGCCGTCCCTTAAGGTTCTGCCTATATTATTCGGATAATGAAGCCTGCTGTTGACGGTAAACTGAATGCTTTTAAACTGCTTATTTTCGGAACTTTTTAAAAGAGCGTAACGGACGAAAAAATCGACTTTATCGTTATTATTTATTTCTTCGATGGCAGGATTTAATACGCACGATTTAATCCTTTCTATTTTGTCGTATTCGTAATCAAGCAATCTACCCAATTTATCGATTGATATTTCAGGAAACCGCGGAGAATTTTCGTAGTCCTTGCATAATTCGTAAAGCTTTATGGAATATTTGCTTTTAAATTCTTTTATCAAAGACATATCGATTTTAGCAAATAAGCCCTCTACAAGAACTTCTATAACCTGATGAGGAAAAGAATAAATAACCGTTCCGGGTTTCGTTTTCATATCAATACCGGCTACAAGAGCGAATATGCCGTTCTGCTCCATTTTTCCTTCTTTTCCGAGGATATTATATGAGCAAGTTA
>JAJYWW010000161.1 GCA_021791295.1 bacterium
TTTAGGCTTTTTTTGCAAGAAAAAATTTTTATAACAATATTTTAAATATAAAATTAAAGATACTATTGTATCCGTTAACCGAGATGCGTTTTAGTTCAAACGAGTTGTCGCCGGCTTCTATTTTGCCGTTCACCGTGGTAAAAGCGGCCGCATAACCGGCATTTTTAACTGCCCTCATTACATTCGCGCTATAAACGCCGAAAGGATATGAAAAAAAATCTACCGCGGATCCCGTAATATTTTCCAAATAGGCTTTAGAAGCTATAAGCTCGCCTATCATAAGTCCTTCTTCGAGCCTGTCCAAATAATAATGGTTTATGCCGTGCGAACCTATGAAAAAACCGTTATTGAACATTTCTTTTATTTCGGTTTTATTTAAAAAATTTTCTTTAACTCTTTCTCTTTCGTCGGAAATTGCGTTTTTTTTTCCTATAAAGCCGCTGCTTACAAATATCATTGAAGTAAAACCGGCGGATTTTAATATCGGATAAGCGTTAAGATAATTATTTTCGTATCCGTCGTCGAAAGTTATAAGAATCGGTTTTTTTACGGAAAGTTTATGTCCTTTTATAAAAGACAGGATTTCTTTTGGATTTATAGTTTCATAGCCTAAAAATTTAAGAAGGGTCAACTGCCTTTTAAACTGCCCCGGCGTTACGTATAAACCTTTAAATACGGCGTCTTTTTTTGGATAGTCTATTTTATGGTAGTATAATACGGGAATTTTCATGAGATAAAACCGCTAACTTCTGTATGACGCGTTTATATCTATATATCCGTGGGTAAGGTTGCAAGTCAAAACCGAACGCTTTTTATTTCCTGATTTTAAGTCTATTTCTACGTCTATTTTTTTAGGAGACAGTATGGTTTTCTCTATATCTTTAGTCAATTTTTTAGAAACCGCAGAATTTTCTACTATAATTTTTCCGTTTATGTAAATATCTATATTTTCGGCTTTTAGAGGAACTCCGGCTCTTCCGACCGCCGCCATTATTCTGCCCCAGTTTAAATCTTCGCCCGTTATCATCGTTTTGAAAAGCGGCGAGTTTGCTACCGTTAAAGCGATTTTCTTTGCTCCTGCTTCGGTAGGGGCATTAGCGACGACGACTTTAATGAGCTTCGTTGCTCCCTCTCCGTCAATAACTATCATTTTTGCAAGTTCGTAACAGACTTCAAATAAAACTTCTTTTACTATTCGGTAATTGTTCTGATTTTGCTTTGACTTAGCTTTGTTTCCGGTTAAATCAATTACGGTATCGTCCGATGCCGGATAAAAAAACGAAGCGGTATCGTTGGTAGAGGTATCTCCGTCAACCGTGATAGAATTAAAAGATGCCTCGACGCATTCTTTAAACATTTTATCGCCCGTTTCTTTTTTTATCGGAACATCCGTAAATATAAAAGCCAGCATAGTAGCCATATCCGGCATAATCATGCCGGACCCCTTAGCCGCGCCTTTAATTTGATATTTCCTGCCGTCTATAGAAAAACTTTTAACTGCCGTCTTAGGAAAAGTATCGGTAGTCATAATAGCTTTGGTAAAATTATCGAAGCCGTTTTCATCCGCAGAATTTACCAAGTCCGGAATTGCCCGTTCTATAAGGGAAACGTTAAGTCTTTCGCCTATTACTCCCGTAGAACAAGTAAAAACCGAACTTTCATCGATATCCGCTTCTTTCGACAGCGACTTAACGACCTTCAGCGCGTCTTCCATGCCTTGCTCGCCGTTGCAAGCATTGGCATTTCCGGAATTTACTATTAACGCTTTTATAATATTTTTGGAATTTTTTTTAGATATTACTACGGGCGCCGCCTTAACTTTATTTTTAGTAAAAACGGCGCTGACCCTGAGCGGAAATTTAGAAATCATTAATCCCAAATCTAAATCTTTGTTTTTTTTAAGCCCGCAGGCTTTACCGGCAAATAAAAAATTATTCATTTTTTCCATGGCAATTTTTATATTTTTTACCGCTGCCGCATGGACAGGGTTCGTTTCTTCCTATTTTTTTAGGTTTGACTATCGGTTTTTGTTTTTCTTCCGACGCTTGATTCATTTCGTTATGCGTCAGCACTATGTTGTCGGAAAGAAGTCCTGCGCCTTCTATAATATCTTCGGCGTTAATGCCGTCTTCGAACTGAACGGCAATTATCGAATTCAGTGCTTCTTCTTTCATTCTGAATTGCATATTTATAAACAAAGAGTATGCTTCTTTTTGATATTCTATAAGAGGATTCACCTGAGCGTATCCTCTCAATCCTATGCCTTCTTTTAGCGCGTCTAAAGATGTCAAGGCGTCTTTCCATAAACTGTCGACCGCTTGAAGATAAAGAGCTTTCAGTATATCTAATTTTTGGTCTTCCGGAAACGATTCAATCTTTGCATCTATATTTTTTTTAATTAAATCGGCAAGCGAATTAAAAAACTCGCTTCTCGGCATTTTCTTAAATAAATTTATAAGCGCATTTTTCTTATCTTCCTCAGATGAATATTCGATATTTTCGTTTATTAATCCGGTATTTAAACTTAAATTTTTAACGTCCGATATATTGATAGACAGACTGACTTTTAATATTTCCAGAAGCCCTTCTGTATCCCAATTTTCGCTATGCGTTTTTTCGGGGACGTAGGTTTCAAAATAGGATTCGAGCAGTGCTTCGACGTCAAACGCTATATCTTCTTTTATTTCGGATATATCGCATATCTGAAGTATTCTTTTTCTGTACGAATATATAAGCTCCCTCTGTTTATTCATAACATTGTCGTAATCTATAAGATTTTTTCTGATATCGAAATTATGGCCTTCGACTTTTTTCTGCGCATTTTCTATAGCCTTGGAAATCATGCCGTGTTCAATAGCCTGTCCGTCTCTAAGGCCAAGTTTTTCCAAGAACGGCGCAAGCCTTTCGGAGCCGAATATTCTCATAAGGTCGTCTTCCAAGGATACGTAAAACCTTGAAGAGCCTACGTCGCCCTGTCTGCCTGACCTCCCCCTTAGCTGGTTGTCTATTCGCCTGGATTCATGTCTTTCCGTT
>JAJYWW010000063.1 GCA_021791295.1 bacterium
CGTGAAATGTTTAAATTGGCCTATCCTATAGCTCCGTCTGTTTTTCACGGAGCAGGTCCTTCGTGCGTAAGAGGAAATTGTTCCGAAGGGGAATTCTCTTGCGGAAGTCCTTCAGACGTGAGGAAGTCCTGGTTAAAAGGCGGTCTTGACTTTTAACCTTTATTCTATTTGCTGTATGCACTTAATTGCTTTGAAGGATGTGTTTAATGCTTGACGATAACCTAATAAAAAAAGCCTCGGAATTATCCGAAAAAGCCGAGGAAATATATTCTAAAATACAGGAAGAAAGTACAAAAGGTTTCAGTGCGGAAATAAAAGAATTATCTAAACAATATAACGCTATAAAAAAAACCGCGGAACAATTTTCGGAATACAATAAAACGGAATCGGAAATAAAAGATATTGAAAAACTAATTAAAACCGAGTCCGACCCGGCACTTATCGATTTAGAAAACGAAGAAATAAATTCCCTAAAAAGCAAAGCGGATAAAATAGCCGAAGAAATTAAAGATTTCTTTTATCCAAAAGAAAATTCCCAGGACAGAGATATACTTCTCGAGATAAGAGCCGCTACCGGCGGCGAAGAAGCTGCACTTTTCGCTCTAGACCTTTTTAAAATGTACAATAAGTATGCCTTAACAAAAAATTTTCAATTCGAAGCTATTTCTTTAAGCCCTTCTTCTACGGGCGGATTAAAAGAGGCCATAGTTTCGGTAAAAGGAAAAGAAGCATTCCGTCTTTTGCGCAATGAAAGCGGAGTGCACAGGGTGCAGAGAATTCCTGCAACGGAAACGCAGGGAAGAGTGCATACTTCGGCTGCTACCGTCGCAGTCATGCCGGAAGCCGAAGAAATAGATTTAAAAATAAATCCCGAAGATTTAAGGATAGACGTTTACAGGTCTTCCGGACACGGCGGACAGAGCGTCAACACTACCGATTCGGCAGTCAGGGTTACGCATATTCCGTCCGGATTAGTCGTTACCTGTCAGGACGAAAAATCTCAGCACAAAAATAAAGCTAAAGCCCTTAGAATATTAAGGTCGCGTATCTTAAACAGGATAGAAGCCGATAAAAAAAGCATAGAGGCTCAAAACAGAAAAAGTATGGTAGGCAGCGGCGACAGAAGCGAAAAGATAAGAACTTATAATTTTCCGCAGGGCAGAATAACCGACCACCGCGCCGGCATAACCATACATAAGCTGGCTTCTTTTATGGACGGCGAATTAGACGAACTTTTAATACCTTTGGCGGATTATATCGAATCGCAGAGACAAATGCAATGAAGTTTGTTATAAAATTAAATATTCCATTGTTTGTTTACGAATTAATTAAACGCAGAAGCATTAACCATTATAAGATTGTTTCGCTTTGCACCGGATGACTATTTACGAATTAATTAAAAACGGAGAATACAGGCTGAAAGAAGCCGGAATACAAAATCCTTACAACGAATCGCTTGGTTTAATGCAATATGCGCTCGGTTTAAATTTAGAAAAAATTATTGTTTCGTATGAAGATGATATTTCTGATGTAAAAAAACAAACTTTCGAAAAATTAATAGAAAGAAGGTTTAAAAAGGAACCTTTCGCTTATATAGTTAAAAATAAAGAATTTTATTCTTTAAATTTTTACGTTGACGAAACGGTTTTGATACCAAGACCCGATACCGAATGTTTAGTCGATGCCGCAATAGAGGAAATACGAAGGCTTTACGGCATATATAAAAAAAAGATTTATGTTATAGATTTGGGTACCGGTTCCGGAGCCGTTGCGATTTCTATTGCAAAGAATTTTGATAATGTTATAATTTATGCTGCAGATAACAACTTAACGAGTTTAAAAACCGCGAAAAAAAATATAATTAATAACGGCGTTCAGGAAAAAGTAGTTCCGGTTTTTTTAGACATACATAAATTAAACGACAAAGAAAATTTATCTTTAAATGCAAGCGCCGGAGACTTTGATTTTTATAATCTTAATAATTATGATTTAATTGTATCAAATCCGCCGTATATAACTACGGAAGATTTAGCGTCTCTGGAAGACGGTATTAAATTTTATGAACCGGTCGGAGCTTTAGACGGAGGCAAAGACGGGCTTTTATTTTATAGAAAAATATTTGATGCCGCATCGATTGCCTGTGAAAAAAATAAAACGCTGATTTTAGAGATCGATTATCGCAAAAAAAAAGAAATTAAGGCTTTATTTGAAGAAAAGTTCAATAATATCAATTTAAAATTTAAGAAAATAGTTTTTATTAACGATTTAAATAATAAAGAAAGGACGGTTAAAATTACATATGGATAAAATGGTCATAGAGGGAGGATTTCCTTTAGTGGGAGAAGTTTCTATCAGCGGCTCTAAAAATGCTTCTTTGCCGATAATAGTTTCGTCTATAATGTTTGACGAGTTCGACTGCGAAATAGAAAATGTTCCCGATTTAGAAGATATTAAAACTATAAAAAAACTTTTAATCAGTCTGGGCGCGGTAATAAAAAAAAGCGGCGCCGCCGATAAGTTAGTTATTAATACTTCCGGCATTAATAACTTCGATGCGCCTTACGATTTGGTAAAAACTATGAGGGCTTCCGTTCTTGTCCTCGGTCCGTTAATCGCCAAATATAAACGCGCGCGAGTATCTCTTCCTGGCGGATGCGCAATCGGCGCAAGACCTATAGATTTTCATCTGAACGCTTTAAAACAGCTTGGGGCTACGGTTAAAGTCGATCATGGATACGTAGAAGTTTTTGCCGATAAGCTCAAGGGCGCGGTTATAAATTTTCCTATTCCTTCGGTTACCGGAACGGAAAACGTCATTATGGCGGCAGTTCTAGCGGAAGGCACTACTATTATAAAAAATGCGGCGAGGGAGCCGGAAATAGACGATATGATTACCGCTCTTAACAACGGCGGAGCCGATATAAAAAGAATAGAGCCGTCCGTCATTTCCGTAAAGGGAGTTAAAAAACTTAACCGTTTATGCCATAGAGTACTTCCCGATAGAATAGAGGCTGGAACTTTCAT